>NZ_JAMXSM010000005.1:0-150566 GCF_026131665.1 Anaerococcus sp. NML200574
TATTCTTTTATTACTTTTTTCTTTAATTCTAAACTATATTTTTTCATTGCAGCCTCTTTTCTAGCTACAACTTTTGGGGAGTCCTACAGACCATGCGGAAGGTCCCTTGGGGCTCCCCCTTGAGACGAAGATTCAATAGTATATAATTATAATTTATTAGAAGATAAAATTACGAAGAAAAATACTACATAATATTATTAATTCTGGTAATAAAGCAAATATTTTATCTTGGATAAAAAAAAGAGGGTTTTTGGGGGATGCCCCCTAAAACCTTCTTTCAAAAATTAATTATTTATCATATTTAGCCAACATAGCCTCTTTATACATTTTATCTTTTTACTTATCAGTTTCAAGTTATTTAACTTACTATCTATGTTTGATAAAAATATTACCGAGACTTATATCCCGGTAATATCTTTTCTAGTTTATTCTTTCTGTTGTTTCTCCATCGAAGAAATGTAGGGCTTCTGGATCTAGGGAGAATTTTGTGTCATCTCCTATATTGTATTCTAGGTGGCCTGGTTGGCTTATTACTAAGTTTGTGCCATCTGCCATCTTTGAATAGATTATTTGTTCTTTTCCTAGCATTTCTATTACTTCGATGTTGGATTCTACTGTATTGTAGTCTCTATCTTCTGCTATAAATCTCTCGCTTCTGATGCCGAGGTAGACTTTTTTGCCTTCGTAGTTTTTAAGGACTGCTGCATCTTTGTCGTTGGCTTTTATTTTCATTTGGCCAGAGTTATTTACGAACATTCCATTTTCTACTTTTCCTTCTATGATGTTCATGGTTGGAGAACCGATGAAGCCTGCTACGAAGAGGTTTTGTGGTCTTTCGTAGAATTCTACTGGGGCTCCTACTTGTTGGATGATTCCCTTATCTAGAAGGACGATTTTTGTGGCCATGGTCATGGCTTCTGTTTGGTCGTGGGTTACATAGACACTGGTTGTATCTAGTTGGTTATGGATTCTTACTATTTCTACCCTCATGTGCTCTCTTAGTTTGGCATCTAGGTTTGATAGGGGCTCATCCATTAGGAATACTGATGGTTTCCTTACTATAGCACGGCCTAGGGCTACCCTTTGTCTTTGACCACCTGAGATATCACTTGGTCTTGAGTAGAGGTAGTCTTTTAGCTGTAGGATTTCTGCAGCTTCTTGAACTCTCTTGTCAATTACTTCTTTTCTCTCATTTTTCATTTTTAATGAGAAGGCCATGTTATCATATACTGTCATGTGTGGATAAAGAGCATAAGATTGGAATACCATGGCTATGTCCCTATCTTTTGGCTCTACTGTGTTCATTATCTTATCGTTGAATGATAGGGTTCCTTCTGTTATTGAGTTTAGTCCTGCTATCATTCTGATTAAGGTTGATTTACCACAACCTGAAGGACCTAGGATTACACAAAAGTCCTTATCGTCTATTTCAAGATTTATATTTCTGATGGTAAATTTATCTCTACCTTCGTATTTTTTTCCTAAATTATCTAATGTTACGCGCATTTTTCTCTCCTATCCCTTAACTGCACCTGATGACAATCCACCTACTAGCTCATCTTGTAAGAACAAGAACAAGAGCATGACTGGTATAGCTGATAAGAATCCACCTGCTGCGAAGGCTGGCTGATTCATATTTCTCATATCGCTTATTAGTGTAAATAAGCCTGTTGCCAAGGTGTAGTCAGCTGGATTTGTTAGAAGTATCTTTGGCATCATGTAATCTAGGAATGGTCCTATGAAACATTGAAGGGCTATGATTGCAAGCATTGGTCTTGCAAGTGGCATGATTATTAGCCTGTAGACCTGGAAGTTTGAACAACCATCTATTCTTGCTGCCTCGTCTAGCTCTGGTGAAATTGAGTCTAGGTAGCCCTTTAGGATAAAGGTGTTACCTGCTATTGCTCCACCTGAATAAATCAATATCAGCATCATTGAGCGGGAGAATACTGGCACTATACCTGATATGATTGTGTGGATGGCATAGAAGGCAGTAATTCCTGCAAAGGCTGGGATTATTTGTACTAGCATGATTGTGATTAATGATGCCTTCTTACCCTTAAATCTGAATCTTGAGTAGGCATAGCCTGTAAAGGATACAAAGATTAGGGTTAAGGCTGTTGTTGCTGTTGCTATCTTTAGTGTATTTACTACCCATCTGACAAATTGAGTTTTTTCAAATAAATACTTAAAGTTGTCAAGTGAGAATACGAACTTACTAGTCATAGAAATATATTGGCCTTGGTTGCCGTTAAATGATGAAATTACCATTATGGCAAGGGGTACAAGAATGATGGCCGCCCATATAAATAAGACTAAATATGATATACCTAAGGCTAGCTTACCTGCAGCTGATAAGGGCTGGAGGTCAGATAAATATAGGTCTTTGTTTTTATTTTTCTTTGCCATATTAATACTCCTTAAAGGCTGATGATTTCATGTAACCTATGAAGGAAATAACTATAAGTAAGATTGAAATAAATACAGTTATGGCAGCACCTATAGCTTGGTACTGACTATTCATAGTTAAGTTATAAATGTATGAAATCAAAATATCACTTGATCCCGCTAAGTTACCATAAACCTGTGGATTGAAAGGTCCACCGCCGTTAAATAGGTAAATTATTGAGAAGTTGTTGAAGTTAAATGTATATTGGTTAATTAGCATTGGTGCTATTTGGAAGAGTACAAGTGGAATTGTAATCTTGGCTGTAGCTTGCCAACCTGTTGCTCCATCTATACTTGCAGCTTCGTAGAGGTCTTTTGGAATGGCTTGTAATACTCCTGTTGTGAGTAGGAAGATGTAGGAATGACCCAACCATCCTTGGAGGAGTATGAGGGCAGTTCTAGTTTGAACTGTGTTATTTTTGATATCTAAGCTTACATTAAAGACCGAGTTTATCGCCTCTGTTATTACACCACCACGGCTTGTCATGATTGAGAAGAACATGATTGTGATGAAGGCTGGTATTGCCCATGGCAATAGGTAAACTGTCCTAAATACCTTTTTAGCCTTAATTCTTTCGTTATTTACCATTAGAGCAAAGACAAAGCCTAGGACTATTGCTAGGGTTGATGCACCTAGTGTCCAAATTATTGTCCAAGCAAAGATATGCCAGAAGGCCTTTCCTGCTATACCTTGACCCTTTGCTATGGTTAGGTAGTTGTTTAGTCCTATCCATTCAAATTTGTTTTGGTGTTGTGGGTCCATGTTGGTAAAGGAAATTAGGATGGCTGTGATAATTGGCACCATTACTATAAATATTATTACTAGTAGGGCTGGTGTTGAAATCAAATATGGGAAGCCATCTGTTCTCATCATCTTCTTTGTTTCAAAAAATGAGTTTGGTCTGATACCCTTAAGCTGGTCTTTTTCTGTCTTGTGGGCATCTTTAAAAGAAAATACGTATATTGCCATAGCAAGTACTACAAATACTATAGCAAGTACACCCTCAATCATAAAGATGATTGACCTATCTAGTCTCTTTCCGCCTTGGGCTAAAGATACTAGACCTGCTATACCTTGACCTTGGTAGTTACCGAAGCCTAGGGCATATGGTAGGGCTATTAGATAGATAAATAAAGCTCCAAGGAAAAACATTATTGCCTTTTGCCATTGGCCGTTTAACAATTGGCCAAGCCCTGGAATAGGTGCTGATAGTATGGATTTGATTGCACTTTGGTTTTCTACTTCGACTGGTGTCCTACGTCTGATGTCAGACCTATCTTCTTCCAAAATCTTCATTGAGTGCTTGTAATCTTGTTTAATCTTGTACTTTAGAGAATCTATTTCTTCTTTGATAGATTTTTCTGGATTTCTGTAGTCAATTTTTAGATTTTGGTCTTTGAATTTTTGTTTTAATTGTTCTTTGGTTGCCTTGTAGGCTTTCTTTGAAATCAGACCTTCTTTGAAAGATTTTTCTAAATCTTTTAGGTCTTTGTCATATTTTTCCTTAAGGGTAGCTCTATCTTCTTCGATTAGTTTAGATTCAGCTTTGATCCTATCATCGGTTAGGTTTGCTAATCTTTCGTTAGCATTTGCTAGTTGGTCCTTTAGGTATGAATCATGTTTGATTATCTCTGGAATAGAAACAAGGTCTAGTTCATTTAATTTGTAATCAAGAAGTGAGTCATAAGAAAGTTCCTTATTTGCCTCATAGAAGTCTTTCATCTTACTAGCAATCTGACTTTTTTGATGAAGAACATTTAGGTATTTCTCCCCATGAGAACTATTATCTTTGACTGCTTCTTTGATAGCTGTATCTAAGAGTTTTTTCTTCTCTTCTTTATATTCCTTAACTTTTTTATTATAAGGGTGGTCAGCCTTTGAGTACTTATTATTGCCTTCGATTTGATCAATTATATATTGATTCTTTCTTGGATAAGTCTGGCCCCTCCTATCATAAAGGTTTTTTTCATAAGTCATATTCTTTTACCTTTCTTGCCTTGTGATTACTATTAATAGGGCTATATCGAGTATTAGGCCTATATAATAAAATACTGAGCCAAATGAGAATTGTAGGAGGTGATTAATTATTCCAATTAAAGTCATTCCTCCAAAAAATATCTTATAAAACATATTTATGCCGTATTTTTTAATAGTAAAAAAGGTGTATAGGGATATTACTATTGGATTGATTACCTTTATAAATAAGTTAAATATCAGTGCATTGAGGTAATCTCCATAAGTAAGCTCCTGCTTTACTTTTGCGATTGTACTATAAATATCTGGGTCTTTTGCCATCATCATTGTCTCAAACGAGAAGTTTAGAATCAAAAGAGCTGATATTATCAGTATCTGGTAGAGAAATCTTTCTCTTTTTTTTGCTATATCCATAATACTTGAATAAAGGGCAATCCCTAAGGATTACCCTCTATTTAATTTAATTATTTGTTAAAGTTAGCCATCATTGAATCAAATGAAGCTTTTATTTCTGCATATGCTGCCTTTTCGTCTGCTGGTTTTACAGAGTTCCAAGATAGGATTGCGTTTTTGTAGGTATCCCAAACATCGCCCCACTCTTTGAATAGTGGTCTAGCTGGAGCTTCTTTGTAAGAAGCGATTGCAGCTTCAATGATGTTCTTGTCTGTATCTGAAAGATCCATTTCTTTATATTTTTCTACTGGTACGTTTTCAAGAATCTTACCTGAAGCCTTGTATAGGTCTGCTGCAAATTCTGGGTTAACAATTTCTTTGATCATAGCTTCTGCAAGAGCTACCTTGTCAGCATCTTCTTCTATTCTAGCGTTCATTGCAAGTCCCCAACCACCTTGCCAGTGTGTTAGTGGTTTGCCTGCCAATGTTAGTTGACCGATTGGATGAATTTCTAGGTTGCCTTCGCCTGCTTGTTCGCCTATAGCAGCTGCATCCCATGGTCCACCAAGTCTAGCAACACCGCCGTTGCCTGGTTTGAATGTATCATCTATATAACCCCAACCTGCATCAGCATCAAATAATTGTGTGCCAGCTTCGTTGTGTTTTTTCCAATAATCGAAAAGTGCCTTAACTGTAGCTTGTTTTTCTGGTTCAAGCTCATCCCATTCTTTAGTAAAGTCTGAGTAAAGTGTTCCGTCTTCTTTTTTGCCAAGAAGTTCGATATTTGAAGAGTTAGTAGCAGCAACGCCGTACCAAGCATCAAATAATGGGAATAAAACTGTAGATTCATCTGCAACATCTTCAATTTCGATAGGTTTAGATAGGTCTACGTTCTTTTCTTTAGCATTTGCTGAGTTTACATAAGTGATAAGTGTTTCTATATTGAATGGGAAAGCAAAATATTCACCATCTATATTGAAGTTTCCACCTAATCCCTTATCAAAGTCATCCCAACCACCGATTTCTTCAGCAAGTTTTTTAGAATCAATTGCGCCAAGTACGTCATTACCATGTAAACCGTAAAGTCTATCTGCAGGAATTGCAAAAAGATCAGCAACGTCTTCATTTGTAGCATCTGTAGAATCGATAATATCTAAGTTGTCAAAAGAACCAACTGTTTTAATCTCGATATCTGCATTAGGGAATTGTTTTTTAACACGTTCTGCTGCAGCTTTGTAATAATCTACCCAACCTTCTTCAGCTTGAACTGTTAACTTTGTAGCAGCATCGGTATTAGCAGCTTCTTTAGTATCTGCTCCCTTGTCCGCTTCTTTAGCTCCACCACAAGCTGTAAGAACTACAGCTAAAGATAAAGCCATGAGTGACTTAAACTTATTTTTCATGTATTCCTCCTGTGATTTCAAGTGAAATCGTATTCTTTATATCCATATTATAGCTTATATTTTTTAAATTGTCAAAAATTTGTCTTAAGTATATTAGTTTGTTAACTCACTCAAAAAATAAATTCCGCTTGAATCTTTATAGATTCAAACTTATAATATAAAAGCAAAGAAAAATCAAAGGAGAAAATATGTCAAAAACACTCGGACCCATCCATTATATGATGTATGAAAAAATAAAATTCCAAGATAAAATTACAGACTACCTAATGGATGGTCAAATTCAAGATATAAAACCAGATCCAGTTTCAACAAAGCCCCTAGAAGAAATTCTAGATCAAGAAAATATCCACGGATATTTGCAAGAAAAAATAGATATAGTAGAAACAAGGCTAGCAAAGGCCTTAAAATTAGCCAAAGACCCTGATGAAAAATTATACAAATTAGGACAGGAGTGTGGCAAGGACAAAGACTTTTCAAGCTTTGAACAAGTATTTAAAGCCCTAAACACCTATCTCCTAGATGGGATGCCATGCGATCAGGGCCTAGCAGCCATGGTAGATGGAGAAAGCCTCTACCTAATCACAAATAACAACCTCCACTCTAAATACGATGAGGAAATAGACATGGAAAAATCAAAAGAAGCGACATGTGCGGGAGGCCACGGCCACGATCACCACGAATCATTCGAAATCCAAGAAGGAAATCTTAACCTAAAAGAAGAACAATCCACCTACCACACCCACCGCCTAGCCTTCCTTAAAGGCTACTTCAGCGATAGCCCTTATGAGGTAAGCCTTGTAAATGGTATAAATTACAAAATATCACCAAGATAGAAAAATCGCCCCTAAATTAAATTCTGGGGCGATTTTTCTTATTCCAGATGATCAGATCGGACTAGAAATAGTATAATTAATCCTGAGGTGAAACATGCAGAAAAAAGAAATAAACGAAATCAGAAAAATAATCAGGCCAGACCAGTCAAGGCTTGATACCATCTATACTTACTATATCAATGCAGAAGGCGAGATAATCTTTGAAGATGCCTTCGCTTATGGCCTTTTAACCATCAGAGAAAAAGACCTTTATGATGAAATCTTCAAAAAAACCCTGTCAGGATCCCTTGAGAAAAATCTCCTAAACCTAGAATTTACTGGCAAATACGAAACAAATTCCCAGCAAGAACTCTTCTACCAAATCTCAAAAAATAACGAAGAGACAGATATAAATAAACTCGTAGAAAAAATAAGAGGGACCTATCAGACAGATGGCAACTACGCCATAATCCTAGGCCACGGAGTCTATGATGTAATAGAAAAGGCCCAGGACGGATCTTATTCAGGCGATAGCGAAGAGACATATTCCTTCTTCATCCTAGCCATCTGCCCGACAGCAAATCCAAAAGCTAAGCTAATCTATGACCAAGAAGAAAAGAAATTTTCCGAAAGCGAAAACAAGTCTACAGTCAAGGCCCCAGACTTTGGCCTCCTATACCCATCCTTCACAGATAGGCAGGCCCACATCTACGAATGCCTCTACTATGTCAAAAACAACAGCAAAAGAGACGAGGCCTTCGAAGAGGAAATCCTAGCCTGTACTATGCCAAGCAAGGTAGACTACCAACAAGACTATTACAAAATCCTAGTCGAAGAATCCCTAGAAGATAAGAAAACCATCAAAAACCTGGTAATCCTCAATGACAAGCTCAAAGAAATGTCTGAAGAGGCCAAGGAAAGCGAGATAATCCCAACACTCGAAAAAGAGGAAATCAAAGAAATCCTAGAATCCCTAGGCGGCAAGGAAGTCGAAATAGAAGAAGACACCAAGCTGATAGTAGATAACATCCTAGCCAAGGACTACAAGCTAGTCTCAGATACAGGCATAAAAATCACCATCCCAGAAGATGAAATCACAACAATCAAAGAAGAAAAAATAGACGGCAAATCCTACATCCTAATACCAGCCACAGGCATGGATTTAAATGGGATAAGGCTATCTAAACCGTTAGAATTTTAATAATTTGAAAATAAAGCAAAAGCCTGCCTTAAGTATCTTTTAACCCCCTACAAAATCTTTAAGCTTCTCGACTAGGCTCGAAGCAAGGGAGTTTGGAAGCTTTTACGAGCTTTCTTCTTTACCCCTTATCGTAAACAAAGTTGTCATATCTATTACGTACACTCAAATACTATAAAGTTATCTAAATAAAAAAAATCCCCTTGAATCAATAATAAATCTTAGGGGATTTCGGGAGGGATACATATATTTTTATTCTTCTACTAGGTGTCTAATCAAAGAATGTCCGTCTTCCTTATCAAAATATTTTATTTTCTCAGCATTAAAACTGATATTTATAAAGCTATCCTTAGTATAGGATTCCTTATCGCCTTTTATGATGAATTCCTCATCTCCTATGCTTGCATAAAAGATTGTGTCAGAGCCTAAAAGTTCTGATAATTTCATATCAGCGTGGTACTTATTACCATAGTCAACTTCTGTGCTTATATCTTCTGGCCTAATTCCAAATATCAATTCTTTTCCATCATAACCAAGGTCTTTTAGTTTTTGATATTGATTTTCTGGAATCTTTATGGCTAAGTCTTCGCCTTTTCTTAAATAGCCATCTTCAAGCCTTGCTTCTACCAAGTTCATAGCAGGTGATCCTATAAAGCTTGCCACAAAGGTATTGGCCGGGTCATCATAAAGTTCTATTGGGCTTCCAATTTGCTGGATGAGTCCTTCATTCATTATGACTATCCTGTCAGCCATGGTCATGGCTTCTGTCTGATCGTGGGTTACATATATTGTTGTGGCATCTAATTGGTCATGGAGCTTTGATATTTCAGCCCTCATTTGCATACGAAGTTTTGCATCAAGGTTTGATAGGGGTTCATCCATTAAAAATACCTTGGCATCCCTTACTATAGCACGACCTAGGGCCACCCTTTGTCTTTGACCACCAGATAGGTCTGCAGGTTTCCTGTCTAAATATTCATCAAGACCTAGGACTGCACTTGCTCCCCTTACTTTCTTGTCTATCTCATCTTTTTTATATTTTCTTAGCTTTAAACCAAAGGCCATATTGTCATAGACATTCTTGTGTGGGTAGAGGGCGTAGGATTGAAATACCATTGCAATTCCACGGTCCTTTGAAGGAACCATATTCATAAGCTTGCCATCTATATATAATTTTCCCTTTGTAATATGCTCAAGTCCTGCAATCATCCTAAGTGTTGTAGACTTACCACATCCTGATGGACCTACAAAGACTATAAATTCCCCATCTTTTATGTCTAGATTAAAGTCTTTTACAGAATAATCAGTCGCCTTGTCGTATTTTTTATAAACATTTTCTAATTTTATATCTACCATAATTATCCAACCTTTTCTCTTGCCTTATCTCTTGCCAGGAGGAGTGCTCCGATTATTGCAGACTCGCCATTTCTATCAGGTTTCACGATGTATTTATCTACATTTTCAACTGAGATATAGTCATTCATTAGTTTTTTATAATTATCTCTAACCTTTTCTATTAGGCCTTCTTTTTGAATAACACCACCACCTAGGACTATCACGTCTGGGTTAAAGGCTAGGACTGTATTATAAACGCATTGACCTATATAGTAGGCTTCTATATCCCAAAACTTATCTTCTATAGGTAGGTCCTTGCCTGGGATTCCAAATCTCTTTTCGATGGATGGACCAGATGCAAGACCTTCAAGGCATGTCCCATGAGCATAACATATTCCTTCAAACTTATCATCTGGATGCTTATTTACAATCATGTGTCCAAGTTCTTGGTGGCCCCTTCCTCCTATAAAGTCCTTATTTTGTATAACTCCTCCGCCTACTCCTGTACCAAAGGTGTAATAGGCTAGAGAATTTTGTCCCTTGCCTGCACCTTCTTTTAGTTCACCATAGGCTGCTGCATTGACATCTGTTGTAAGATATACATCTATACCAAGTCCCTTTTCTAAGGAACCTACAAAATCAAAGTTTTGCCATCCTTTTTTTGGAGTGTTTAAGATGTAACCATAGGTCTTAGATTCTGGATTTATATCTACTGGACCAAAAGTTCCAAGGCCTATAGCTTTTAAAGCCTTATCATATTTGCCAAAGAAGTCTATCATTTCTTTGATATTTTCTTCAGGAAGTGTGGTAGGAAATTGAATTTTTTCTATAATATTAAAATTTTCATCACTTACGGCACAAATCATCTTTGTGCCGCCAGCTTCTATTGCTCCATACATTTATTCTCTCCCAGCAGGTCATAAATTCTTATCTCGTCAAGCAAATCTTTTTCTTCTATTATTATCCTATCCAATTCACTATCAGAATAATAGGTATTAGATATGGAATAATCATCATTGATATATACTTGAATTGATGACCTATCCACTATGATTTTAAATTTGTTCTCATCATTAAAGTCTAGATCAAAGGATTTTTTATTGATATCAAAACCATGTTCTGTCTTTATCTTATAGGCCATCTTTGACCTATCAAAACTTGCCTTATTATTTGCTAAGTCAAAGTTAAAATCAAAGGCTTCTTTATCATTTGCAAGGCTTAATTTTAAAAGCCCTCTTTGCTTTGTTTCAAACTCTATGAAATTGCCATTTTCTAAGCTAATTGGCCCTTCGCTTATTTTTTCTTTTTTAACTAGGGTCTTTTTTGCTAGGGCTTTTGGGTGGATGGTTCTTTTTATCTTGCCATCTTCTTCAAAAATTAATTGAGGAATTGTCATCTGTCCCATCCATTTATGGCCTTCTTCTCCTGGTATTAGGCTTGAGCCCCAGGCTTGGTTCCAAGCTATGGCAAAGTAGTCACCATCTTCCTTGGCACTTTGAGGAGCATAATAGTCAAAGCCAAAGTCCATCTCTCTAGTAGATTCTGCCAGGAATTTGTAATTATCCCAATCCATCCTTCCTTCTATTAACATCGTCTTATGTGGATGTTTTTTGCCTTGGTAATTGTAATTCATGGCACTTACTAAGAGGACCGCCTTATTATCTTCAAAGAGTAAAAGGTCTGGGCATTCTGCCATATCCCCTAGATAGGCTTCATCTGATATGAGTATAGACTTATAGGTCCAAGCTAGCATATCTTCTGATTCATAAAGGAGAACTGTACCTATTTTATCATCTGTCTTTGTTCCTATCACTGCATAATACTTGCCATCTTTCTTGAAGACTTTAGGGTCTCTGAAGTCTTCTTTTGAGATATTAGCTGGCAGATCTTTTTCATCAAGAACAGGATTATTGGCATATTTTTCAAAGTTTATATAATCTTTTGACTTAGCTATATTTTGATTTTGTCTTACCTGACCGTGGTCAGTTTCTGTAAGGTGGCCTGTATACATTAGGTAGAGCTCATCTTCTACAAAGATTGCAGATCCGGAAAATACTCCATTTTTGTCATAGGCCATATCAGGGGCTAGGGCTACTGGTAGGTTTTCCCATACTAGTCCATCCTTAGTCCTTGCATGACCCCAATGCATAGGGCCGTGGCAAGCATCATAAGGATAGTGTTGGTAGAATAAATGATAATATTCATCTTTTACACTGACCCCATTTGGATCATTAATCCAACCTATAGGTGCGGCGTAATTTATTTTTGGGAAAAACTTTTTATTAATGGACTCTTTATTCTTTTCTATAAATTCATTTGCGTTTTTCAAGTTAAATTCCATTATTACCCCTACTTTTTCTTGTAATCGTCGAAGTTTCTTTGTTTGATTTCTAGCCATTCTTCTAGGCCAAGTCGTTTTAATTCTTCCTTATAAGCATTCCAGCTTTCATCTGTTATTCCATTTTGGATAAACTCTGCACGACTTCTTTGGATGTATGGTTTAAGATCTGCTTCAATTTGAGCTAGTCTTTCTAGGTCCTCTTTGCTTGCAAATAATTTTGGATAAATTTCATCCTTTTCTGCATAAGGAGTATATTTTTCTTTTAATATATCTAGTCTCCATTTAGCATCATCTGGCATGGTTGTATATTTATCATAGTATTCATCTAGAATTGCAAGTGGGCCACCTACTTCTGTCTTTTGTCTTAATTCTCCAGGAGCTGTTCCATTTAGTGGAAGATGCTTAAGCATTGGCTCTCCTGCATCATTTTTAGACATTTCGAAGATGTTTTGTTGGTCTTCATCACCATAGGTTCCCCAGTTGTTTTGTACTGATTGAAGAGGCTCATACATTTTGTCAATCCATTTTGCTGTTAGCTCTAGATTTTTGTTTGCTGATGTAATTACTAGCCTATCTCTTGAAAAGCCCATGTTATTTGTCCTTGTTACTCTCTTTACTCCATCTGGACCTTCCATTACATCCATGGCATCGTAGGAATCATTCATTCCACTTACATTTCCCTTATCCCAGGTGAAATACATACCATATCTCATATCCTTACCCTTGGCTATATAGGTGTTCCAATCATGTTCAAAGGCTTCAGGGTCTATTAATCCTTCATTATATAGGTCATTCATATATTCAATTCCTGCCCTATATTCATCATCATCTGTTGTAAAGTTTAGCTTTCCATCATTGCCTACTACTAGGTGTTGGTCATTGTCCCCATCTCCTCCAAAGGCTGCCATGATAAATTTAAAGTCTTCATTGCCATCGGCATCTATAAAGGAGAATGGAATCTCATCTTTTTCGCCATTACCATTTGGATCTTTATCCCTAAAGGCTATGAGGGCTTCTTTAAGTTCTTGTGGATTTTTAGGCATTTCTAGACCTAATTTTTTTAGCCATTCTACATTTATCCATGGAATATCATTTACAGTATGGATTGATTCCTTATCATTACCTAATTCTTCTATCCATGGGAAGGAATACATCTTGCCATCAGGAGCTACCATCATGGCCTTATATTCTGGATATTTATCATAAATTTCCTTTAGATTTGGCATATATTTTTCAACAAGCTCATCAACTGGCACTATTACACCTGAATCTGCCCAAGTCATTAGGTCAGCATCACTTGCTTCTGAGTTCCAAATAAAGTCTGGCAAATCACCTGCAGCTATATCTAGATTTCTCTTTTCTGCAAAGTCACTGTTATAATTTGTCCAGTCTATGTGAACATTTGTATCTTCTTCTAATCTCTTATAAATTAGTTTTTCATTTGGGTCTTCTGGTGCTAGAGGTGAACTAGATGTGATACCTTTTAGGCTCACCTTATCTTTTAGCGGAAGGCTTACATCTGTAAGGCCGTAGTCTTCACTACTTGTTGTCTTAGATTCTTTAGATCCACAACCTACTAGTAAGGCTGGTATTGTTAAAGCTATAATACATTTTTTAATATTCATAATTTATCCTTTCACTGCTCCTACTGAAATTCCTTTTTCAAAATATTTTTGGAAGAATGGGAACATAACTATTAATGGTACACTGGAAACAACGATAGTAGAATACTTAACTAATTCTGCTATTTTCTTTAGTTCAGCCATAGCTGTTTGCTGGCCAATCATATTCATGTTTGGTTGGTTTTGAACCAAAATTTTTCTTAAAACTATTTGCAAAGGCTCTAATTCTGGTGATTTAATATAAATCATTGCATCAAAGTAACTATTCCACATTCCAACAAAGGAATATAAGAATATTACAAACATAATTGACTTAGATAAAGGCACTATAATTTTTGTAAAGACTTGGATCTCACTTGCTCCATCTACCTTAGCTGCCTCAATCATCTCTTTTGGCAAAGTTTTTATATAAACCTGAGCCAAAAACAAGTTAAAGACTGATAAGCATCCTGGCAAGATCAAAGCCCAAACAGTATCAAGCATGCCGAGATTTTTTACAAGCAAGTAGGTTGGAACGAGACCTCCACCAAAAAACATGGTTATTACAAAAAATACATAAATTCCCTTTTTAAAAACAAGGTCATCCCTGCTCATTGGATAAGCAGCCATCATTGTTACAACAACATTTAAGGTCGCAAAGCCAAATGAGTAGATTAAAGAGTTGAAAAATCCCCTTAAGATACTCTTATCACTAAAGACCCTCCTATAGCCTTCTACAGTCCAGTCTGCTGGATTAAGACTAACTCCCTTGCTAAGCAAGGTATCAGGTGCCATAAAACTTGCCAGCAAGACATAAATCATAGGCACAAGGATCAAAAGCAAGATGATTACTAAGCAGATAATATTTATTCTTCTGATATTCTTATCAACCCTAGTCATAGAATTAACATTCATATTTACCCCTTCTTCTTTTCAATCTTATTCACAAACAAGTAAGTAACTGCCAATAAAATCAAGTTAATAACTGAGTTAAAAAGTCCTACAGCTGTTGAATAAGAATAATTTCCTTGCTGTAAACCAATCTTATATACATAGGTAGAGATAATCTCTGAAGTAGGTAGGTTAAGAGAAGTCTGCATTAAGTAAGCCTTTTCATAGCCGATACCCATGATTCCACCCACAGCCAAAACAAAGTTTACAATCATAATTGGCTTTAAGGCAGGTAATTCTATATTTATAATCTTTTGGAAAAGATTTGCCCCATCAAGTTCAGCAGCCTCATACAAATCTGGTGGAATACTAATTAAGGCACTGGTATATAGGATAGATGCCCATCCCATGCCCTGCCAAATTCCAGAAGCAATATACAAGGACCTAAAAGACTCTGGATCAGTTAGAAATTGTGGTGGCGTAATCCCCATACTCGTAAGAATCCTAACAATAGGACCATTAGCTGAGAAGAACAAAAACACCATACCAACTATAATAACAGTAGAGATAAAGTTAGGTGTATAGAGGATAGTTTGAGCATATTGCTTAATCCTATCAGACATCAATTGATTTATCATCAAAGCTAAAATAATTGGAGGGAAAAATCCCCACAAGAGTCCATAAATAGAAAGCTTCAAAGTATTTACAAGCAATACATTAAAGTTTGGTGAAGTTAGGAAATTTCTAAAGTGTTCAAAGCCAATCCATTGACTTCCCAAAATCCCCTTCAATGGGTTATATTGCTTAAAGGCAATCAAGATTCCATACATAGGTATGTATTTAAAGATAAAAGTAATCAGCAAAGCCGGTAAAAGCAGCAAAAATAACTGATATTGATCTTTAAGTCGTTGCCAAATAGTCAGTTCTATTTCATCGTCTGCATTAATCATATTTTTATTTTTTTTCATAAAAGCCTCCTTCCATAAGTTTAATCATTTAGTCGTTCCACCCTCCTCGAACCTAACTTCTACATAAGAATTAGCGTAATAATTCTCATCTTCAATATTTTTAAGCAAGATATCCACACTCCTTGTCGCAATCTTTTCAACATCTTGGACAATAGTAGAAACCATATAAGATCTCTCTTCGCTAAGCTTGATTCCATCAAAACCAATCATCTGGTAATCGTCTAAAACTTCCTTACCAATCGCTTTTAAAATCTCAATAACATCCATGCCCACAAAGTCATTAATAGTAAAAATTCCATCAATATCAGGATTTTCCTTAAAAATTGCATAAATCTGATCATCAAGTCCCTCATAAGGCTCAAGCATATCAATAATGTGATAAGATATCTTATTATCCTTACAAAAATCTTCAAAACCTCTTCTTCTGTCCATGGTAGCATTCATAAATTTATTATGACTTCCCACATACAAAAGCTCTTTACACCCCTTACTATCCAAGGTTTTAGCAGCTAAAAGGCCACCCTCGTAGTTTTGACTAGCCACAAAATTAATATTCTTATCAAACTTTCTGTCGATACTTACGAAAGGTAAGTTGGAATTAATATAAACTTCAATATCAGAATAGGAAATCGCTATTATCCCATCGATCATATTCTTCCTAAGCATCTGCAAATATTGGATTTCACTATCTTCACATCCATTGCTATTGCACAAAAGAAGCTTATAACCCCTCTTTTGTAAAAGTTGTTCTACATGAAAAGTCATCTCTGAAAAAAACGGGTGCCAAATAGTAGGAATAATTAGACCAATAGTATTAGTTTTATTATTCTTAAGACCACTAGCTAGGTCATTTTTTTCATAATTAAGCTTCTCAATAGCATCCATCACCCTCCTATAAGTCTCAGGCTTAACCTCCCTTCCATTAATAACATTACTCACACTTCCTAAGCTAACCTTTGCCTCGTTAGCAACATCCTTCATAGTAGCCATCTTATAACTCCTTTATTTTATCTTGAATAAAATTTAATAATTGAAACGTTTCAATTATATCATAAAAAAATATATCTTGCACTTAAATTTTTAAAATAATAATTTGTAACGTTTCAAAATTTATCCAAAATAAAAATCCTAGCTTAAACTATATGAGAATTTATTTTTGTAACGTTTCATTTATTACAAGTCCATTATATGATAACATTTTCATCTTGTCAAGAGTTTTTTTGAAAAATCTTAAGTTTTATGGTGGGAAGCTTTTCAAGCTTCATTCTTTACCCCTTGTCTCGAGCCTAGCCGAGAGACCTATTACGGACACTCAAATTTCAAAATAAGCCTAAGAACGATAATTTGAAACATCCGAAGGCTTGTGAAAATTAAACAAAATCCTGCCCTAAGTATTTTTTAACACCTTGCAAAACTTTTAGGCTTGTCTCCTAGAGCCGACGGGCTTGTCACTGGGCTCGAAGCAAGGGTGTGGTGGTCGAAGATAAGGAAGTTTCCCTTGGAATGAAAATAGTGAGTAATTAAAAAATTTAACATTAAAAAATCTCTTCTATATATAGCCTACATATTGTCCCAAAATCTCCATCAAAAAAACTAGTCAAGATTTTACCTTGACTAGTCTTTTTTTGCTTATTTAATTTTCACACAGAAGGCGTCCCATGGGGCTAGGGTTTTTCTTTCTTTTACTTCTTCCACATCTGTGTTTGCTATTATTATTTCTTGGTAGGTATCCTTTAGTTCGAAGTTTTGCTCTTCTCCTGATAGGTTTACTACTACCAAATATTTCTCATTTTCTGTGCTTCTGTAGTAGGCAAATACCTTTTCTGCTGTTTCTATTAGATCAAAGTCAGCATCTATTAGCCAATCCTTGGTTTTTCTTAAATCTACTAGCTTTTTGTAAGTGTAGTAGATTGAATCCTTATCTGCTAGGGCTTTTTCTACGTTTATTTCCTTATAATTTGGATTTACTGCTAGCCAAGTCTTGTCTGCGCTTGAAAATCCAGCGTTTTTGCTAGCATCCCACTGCATTGGTGTTCTGGCGTTGTCCCTGCCTATTACTGATATCCTGTCAAGGATTGCCGCCATGTCCTCGCCCTTGTCTAGGCACTCATTGGCATAATTTATTGACTCTATGTCTTCAAAATCGCTTAAGCCCTTGAATGGGTAATTGGTCATGCCAATTTCTTCTCCCTGGTAAATGTAAGGAGTTCCTCTCATTAGGTGGAGGAGAATGGCGAAGGCCTTGGCTGATTTGACTCGGTTTACTCCCTCATCTCCCCATAGGGATAGGACTCTTGGTAGGTCGTGGTTTTCCCAAAATAGGGAGTTCCAGCCCTCACCTGGAGCTAGTTTATTCTGCCATTTGGCAAATATTTCCTTTAATTTCTTCACATCTAGGTCCTTTTTGTAGAACCATTTTGCTTTTCCCTCTTCGTGGGATAGGCCGATGTGTTCAAATTGGAAGACCATTGATAGTTCTTTATTGTCTGGATTTGAATATTGTTGGGCAATTTCTGGGCTTGCTCCCCAGGTTTCGCCTACTGTTAGCAAGTCGTACTTGCCAAAGGTAGATGCGTTCATTTCCTTTAGATAGGTGTGGAGCATTGGGCCATTTTCCCTGATTTCCTTATCAGGTACCTTTCCCAGAAGGTCGATTACATCCATCCTAAAGCCACCGATGCCCTTGTCTATCCAGAAATTCATCATGTCGTAGATTTCGTGGCGGAGGTCCTCATTTTCCCAGTTGAGGTCTGGTTGCTTTTTGGAGAATAAATGGAGGTAATATTGACCAGATTTTTCGTCATATTGCCAAGCTGATCCTGAAAAAGCTGATTCTAATGAGTTTGGCTCATCTCTCCATATATAGAAGTCTCTCTTTGGGCTGTCTGGATTATCCCTTGCTTCTATAAACCAAGCGTGCTCATCTGATGTGTGGTTTACAACTAGGTCCATGATTATCTTGATGTCCCTCTTGTTTGCCTCGGCTAGGAGGGTGTCCATGTCATCCATATTGCCAAAAATATCTGCTATATCCCTGTAGTCTGAAATATCATAGCCATTATCATCCATCGGGCTCTTGTAGACTGGAGATAGCCAGATTGCCCCGATGCCTAGGTCCTTGAGGTAGTCAAGCTTGGAGATTATTCCCTTAAGATCTCCCATGCCGTCCCCATTTGAATCCATGAAGGACCTTGGATATATTTGATAAATTGTAGTCTTATGCCACCAATGTTTTTTCATATTCATCTCCTTTGTTTTTTCTTTCCTTTTCATTGTAATCGATTCAGGGTCAAAGTTCTAGTTTTATATTTAGATTAAAAAACGAGGATAGAAATCCTCGCCTTTTAAGCTTTTATTTGATTTTTCTACCCTTTTCGTCATATTTGTAGAAGCCTTCGCCTGCTGCCACGCCAGTTTTACCTGCTTCTATCTTTTCCTCAAGCATTTTTACAATCTTGCCTGCCATTGTAGATGGGTCATCTGCCCCTTCCTTGTATTTTGCAAGGTTGTATGGTGTCATAAGGCCTATAATATCTAGGATTTCGAAAGGTCCTCTTGGGGCTCCTGCACCGACTTTCCAAGCCATGTCTACATCTTCAAAGCTCGCATATTCGCCTGCTACTAGCTCTTGGGCTGCACTTAATAGTGGTACTAGGAGGGAATTTAGAAGATAGCCTGGCCTTTCCTTTTTGATTACTACTGGAATCATGGTGATTTCTCCGGCATAGACTTCCACAGCTTCTCTTACCTTATCAGATGTTTCTGGTGTTACCATAATCTCTGCAAGGTTATTTCTCCAGATGTGGTTGGCAAAGTGGAAGTGAAGATAATTTTCAGGTCTGCCTGCATCATCCTTAAAGGTTGATGGGAGCATGGTTGATGAGTTGGATGCTAGGATTGTATCATCTCCCAAATAGTCCTTAATCTTTTTAAAGAAGTCGTGTTTTACATCTGCCACCTCAGCTATAGCCTCGATTACAAAGTCTGCCCCTTCCATGGCCTTTGCCAAGTCTGTTTCGTATTTGATTGATTCGTAGGCTTTTTTTACATCCTCTTTTAGCTTATCAATCTCTTCTGGGCTGATATTTTCAAAATCTTCTATCAAAGCCCTTGCATAATCTGGATTTTCCTTTCCAATTTGAGCCTTGGCATGGTCTAGCTCTGCCAGATAGGTCATATATAATTTTTCTATTTTTGGCTTAGCTCTACCGATTGATTCCTCGCTTCTTAGCCAAAAAGTAACATTTTTTCCTCTATAGGCTGATTGAAATCCGATTTGACTACCTAGGACTCCACCGCCTGCAATTACAATATTTTTCATCGTATCTCCTCTCTTTTCTCTTATAAAATTACCCCAGAATATTCCTTCTAAACACTTTTTGCCATAAAATAAATATCTATAAAAGCTTCTTGCTTTTAATTTTCATAATAATTTACAAGGCTCTTATAAAAGTCAAAGACGGAAGCTTTCCTGATTTCTAAATAACCTCTCAAAAAAGGACTTTTTCCTGGCAAATGGGTTTTCAACTTCAATCCAGGCCAAAAACTTAGCCGTATCAAGCTCTATATTTACAACTCCGTGCACGCTTCCCACACAGACTTCCTGAGGGAGGGCATCTGCATAAATTTGCCCTGTGGATGCCCCGTAGGTCCTGTAGGATTCGTTAAGTTGGCTGATATTGACAAAAAGATTGCCAGTTTCTTCATCGTAGACAAAAAGATCCCTAGAACCACGGTATAAATTCTTCCACTTTTCCTTATTAGCTTCTGTATCGTCGTTGTATTTCTTTTCTGGGAAATATCTAGGCAAGGGCAGGTCGGCCTCTTCGTAATATTCTTTTAAAATTTCCCTAGAATTGTATAAAAAGTCAAAATTATTGTCTTCATTATAGATGTCCCGCTTGTAGGCATCTTCACTTTCAAGCCTTAGGGCCATCCTATAGCAAAAATCCAAAAAGAGAGTGTTGTCAATGCTTTCGTAAATATTTTTATAAAGACTAGCCGATTCTTTTGATTTTTTGAGAACCCTATCAATTATCAAGTAATAAGACCTCCTCCTAGCCTCTTTAGGAAGGGCATAGGACTTTGTATTAGTAGTTCCAATCATAATCGGATAGGGGTTATTGTTCCTAATACATAGGTTAGAAGTTGTAACAATAAATTCCCTACCGTATTTTTCATTGGTAAAAAACTCATTGTCAATCTCATCAATTAGGATTGGATTGACATTTTCCCCGCTAATCCATCCTTGCAAAGTATTAATTCTATCTACTTTTTGGCCATTTTTCTTAATTCCTAAGAGGTCCTTCCACTGATAAAAGCCACCCTCATTAATTCCAGTAAGCTTAGACATTATCGCAAGCAGAGAAGATTTACCAGAACCAGCTTCCCCTCCAATAAAAATAAATTGGGGAATATCCAGCCTATTTTCAACGATTTCTATTTGATCTCTAAGCTCATAAATAAAAGGAGCAGTAAATATACAAAGAATACTTTCAAAAATCCTCTTTCCATAATCATCAGTATAAGAATTGGCATAAGATTCAAAGCCCTTCATATAATCATTTAAATATTTTAAGGACCTAGCAAGGTCCTCTGGGCTTGCCTTCTTGCCAAAGGATATAAATTTTTTGGAATTAATACTAGACCTTACAAGTAGTCCTGTTTTATCCTTTTTAGAATTTCTCAAATCCCTTTTGCTATAAAGCTCAACCCTTTCAATATCAGACCTTACCTCAGCTTCCTTAACACTAATCTTTTCCACCCTCTTTCTGACTTTTTTTCTAATATCCTCCTTAGAATAAAGAGTAGGTTTCTTCGTTCTCTTATTAATCAATTCCTTGCTAATTTCAAAAGCCTCTTGCTCTGCCTCGGCCTCTCTTTTTTCAGCCTTCTTTTTCATAGACCTATCACTTTCAATATCATCAAGCTCGCCAATGACAGAATCTTTACAAATACCTATGGCAATCTTATCTTTCACATCCTCGATTATATCAAGTACAGCTTTTTGTTTGATATTTGCAAGGTCTTCGTTAGAAATGATAAAGACCTCATCAGACGTAATCTCATCAATTGAAGAAATATTTTTAAAATTCCTTGCATTAATCTTTTTAATCTCTTTTGGAATATAATCAGTCAAAACCTTAGACAGACTTTCTCTATAATAAGCCATATAGGAATCAAAATAAGAAGAATCATCAAGGATAAGGATATTTTCAAATTGCATAGAATCCTTATCAAAGGCCCTATTAGAAAGATTAGCAGAACCAAGAATAAGCCTCTTATCGCCCTTATCATTCCACAAAAGATAAAATTTCGAATGGATTATATAACTTGGAGAAATCCAAACTTTAAGCGCACCCCTATTCAGATTAAACTTAGATCTAATATCCAAATCATCAAAAAATTTGATAGGATCACCCTGAATTTGCTTAAGGATATTTTCTTTCAGATGCTTGGCAAGTCTATTAATAGAATCCTTGATATAGTCATTATCAATGCCAATAACCAGCTCAGAAGACGTAAAATCTTTTAAATATTTATTAACAAAACCAGGAGAAATCGAATAAGTAACACCAATAAAATAATCAAATTTTTCCTTATCGAAAATATCCTCTATAGCAAAGTCCGCCTCCTTTCCATCCTTTAAAATATGTATAGTGTTAATTCTGTAATCATTGCTAAAATCATCTAAAAAGCTCAAATTCTTAGAATCCATGGTCCCTCCTTTTCACAACTTATATCTTAGTAAATAGATACCCCAATAAAAGTTTTTAAACAAAGTCGCAATATGATATAATAGAATAAAATAAACTAAGGAGCCACCATGAAAAAGAAAATATTTGGTATACTTGCCCTAGCCTTTATCCTGTCATCATGCAGTATGGTGAAAAATGACATAGATTTTCTCCTAAGACAAGGTAAAATCCGTGCAGGCAAGGCCAGCGAAGACTACGCCAAGGACATCCTAGGCGATGACTACTTTGATTATGAAAATGAAGATGAAGATATGCTCGAAGATGAAGACTTGGATGAAATTGATAATGACGAAGACATCCTAGAAAAGGATGAAAATGGCAATGCTACTATAAAAGATGGCCAAGATACTATCAAAAAGAACAACCAGTTCGACCTTTTTGCAGACCTTCAGGGTAAAATCCTCTACGATTGCCTGGTAGACAGCGGTGAAAAAATATATTTCCGCAAGGATGGCAATTTTGATGGTTCATGCTACTATGGCGATGGTCAAAATATGTCCTATGCCCTCTTTAAGGGCCAATTTGCTAACCCTAAAAAAATCGACGATAACACATACACGGTAAGGCTAACAAAATTCTCCTACCAAACCCCAAAATCAGGCAGCTTTGAAGAAAATGGCGTCACAACCAAATATGTGGATGCACACAACTTTAACCAAGGCATGCTAGGAGAAGAATTCACCTTCCATTTGCCAGCTTCAAAGATTACAGACCTAGAAAATAAAGGCTACACAGTAGATTTATACTACAAACCAGACTATCCAGATGGCAAGGCAGGAGCCTACATGCTATCCAAAAAGCACCACAAAGAATACACCGACATCAAAGACCTAGTATTCATGAAAGAATATCCAGATGTAAAAAAAGGAAACATAGACGAAAATAACTCAAACGTCTTTGAACTAGGCAAGCAATTCCCGAAAATAAGCAACGAAGAGCCAACAAGCCAGGCCAATGCCCCAAAGAAAACACAAGGCATAAACGACAAAACAGAAGTATTCTTCAGCCACTCTGACCAAATATGCATGTCAGAAATGATTCTAGAAAATTACAAAGAAGAGAAAAAACAAGCCATAGGCGGGGTCAAAGACCTAGAAGGAAGCCTAAAATTCCTAGACACCGGCTCACATGTCCTATACAACCTCGAGCAATCAAAAAACTTCAAAGATATGTTCGAAAATAAAACCCTATCAGACATAGATCTAGATAGCAAAGACAAACAGCCTATCATCAAGGTCTTAGGCAACATAAGAGACAAAAAAGAAATAAAACCAAAATCTGACACAGACATCAAAATCACAACCTACACCCTCCTAGCCTCCAAAAGAACAGGAGAGAAAATCCTAATCAGCCTAGACTTCTGCGGAGACATAGACACAGCCACCTTCATCCAAGAAGATGGAAGTGAACTAGTCAAAACCTGGGCCATCCCAATGGGAGTCTACAAAATAAAAGACAAAGACCTAGGAGAAGTCACAGTCTACAAATTCGCCGCCGGCGAAGGCACCCAACAAGCAGCCTATGAGATATACGGGGATACTTACGGGTTCTAAATTTATGCACTAAAAGAGGGAGCTTATTTAAGCTTCCCTTTTTTAATACTAATTACTCAAAACAAGAACACACATCTTTTTCTTACAATTTTTCAGCTATTTCTAAATACAAATCCAAAAATATGGAGTTCTTGCTGGCCACAATGGACATATCATGGGTCAGATTAAAATCCTCTAGATCTACAATCCTAAGCTCCTTTTCCCTTAATTCCTTTTCAACACAAGACTCAAACAAGAAGCTAATACCGCAGTCTGCCTTAAGAAGCTCAACAATAGCGTGCATATTATTAATCTCAATAATATTTGCAAAATCCTTTGTATCTATATTATCCATATAGAGGAAATTTTTGAGAATGGCAAGAGTACCAGACCCCTCTTCTCTTATAATAATCCTCTCATCTAGCAAATCAGTCAGCTTTGTGATAGGTCTTTGAAAAACATGGTCCCTGTGGCAAATACACTGGACCCTATCGCTCTTATATTTTTTGACAAAATAATCCTTGCCATCCAAAAACCCCTCAATAATTGCAAAATCAATCTTCCCACTATCAATATCCCTCAAAATCTCATCGGTATTTTCATAATAAATATGAAAATCACAAGCCGCCTTCTCCTTAATCAAGGCAATTAGTTTATCAAGGACTATATACTCACCAACCGACCTCGTAAAACCAAGAGAAATCTTCTCCCCCTGGGATTTTTTCTTGCCAAGAAGCTTCCTTAGCCTATGCTCATCATTTGACATAGAAAGGAGCGCCGCCCTTAAAATCTTACCCTGGTCAGTCAAAGATAAACTTTTCTTATTCCTAGAAAAAAGCTTACAATTATAATAATTTTCCAAATATTTAATATGCTGAGATATGGCAGGCTGGGTAATATTCAGACTCTCCGCCGCCTTAGTAAAATTAAGATACTCACACACCGCCAAGAAACTTTCAATTCTAAAATCCAACATAAAATCCTCCCTAATAATCATAACAAAAATTTATAATATAGTAAATAATTATAATTTTACATTATGATAATCCCCTGCTATAATAAAAAAACGGAAGGAGAAAACATGACAAAATCAATAGAAAAAAATATAAGGGGAATCATACTCTGCCTCATAATAGCAAGTATATCTCAATTCATAGGCAAAAAAGTGCCCCTAGTAGGACCAGCAGTATTTGCAATACTCATAGGCATGGTCCTCGGTCAAATAATCAAAAACAAAACACCCTACATGGACGGAGTAAGATTCACCTCCAAAAAAATCCTACAATACGCCGTAATCCTCCTAGGATTCGGACTAGATTTAGGCCTAGTATTAAAAACAGGAAGAGAATCACTACCAATCATCCTATCAACCATATCAAGCTCACTATTAGTAGCATTCATAGCCAGCAAAACAGGCCTCATCAAAGACCACATAGCAACACTAGTTGGAGTAGGTTCATCAATTTGTGGAGGATCCGCCATAGCAGCCGCCGCACCAGTAATAGATGCAGACGAAGATGAAATCGCCCAAGCCATATCAGTAATATTCTTTTTCAACATCCTAGCCGCTCTTCTTTTCCCAAGCCTAGGACAGCTAATCGGCTTTAGCCATGCCAACGGTCACGCCTTTGGAATATTTGCTGGATCAGCAGTAAACGACACATCATCAGTCACAGCCACAGCATCCACATGGGACACAATATTCAACCTAGGAAGTCAAACCCTAGATGAAGCAGTCACCGTCAAGCTAACCAGGACCCTCGCCATAATCCCAATATGCCTAGGCCTAGCCTTCATAAGAATGAAAAAAACAGACACAGATGATAGCAAAAAAATATCCATCAAACAAATATTTCCATTTTTCATAATATATTTCATAATAGCAAGCCTAATCACAACCATAGCCCTCGCCAAGGGAGTAGACATAGGATACTTCAAACCCTTCAAAGACCTATCCAAATTTTTCATAGTAATGGCAATGTCAGCCATAGGCTTCAACAGCGACATAGTAAAACTAGTAAAATCAGGCTCCAAACCCCTAGCCCTAGGAGGAACATGCTTCATAATCATCACATCAATAACCCTAATAGGAGAAAAACTCATCGGGCTGTTATAGAAAAAATATAGAAAGAAAAGCAAAACACCCACTCATATAAAAAATTGAGTAGGTGTTTTTGATTGTAGATTTGACAAAGAAATAATTTGAATATAAATAAACAAATAATATAATGAAACTACCATAAAGAGAAGGTTAGAGACAAGCTCGACGATCCTTCAGCAACCTGGTCATGACTAAGGTGCTAAAGCTTGAATGATGGGGCAGACTGCATCCATCGTCGATGGGTGTTTTTTTCTTCTCAAAAAAAGGAGGAAATTATGGAAAATAGAACAGTAAAAATAAGTTTCTTAGTAGCAGATGACGACCTAAAAAATGGAGACGCTAAATTAGTAGAATTCTTAGAAAAAGAAGGCTTCAGCCATCATAAACACACAGGCTATAGCCCTTATTGCCCACGGATCTTTATAGACCTAAACCAAAAACTCTACGGAAGAAGCAAGGTAGGAGTAGGCTTTGGAACCATAATAGGAAACCACGCCATCAGAGAAGAAGAATTCTACACCATCTACAAAATATACAAACAATACGAAGGCAAAGAACTCTTCACCTTCAAAAAAGAAAGATTTGACTATAATGATTAAAAAAAGTCCTAATTAATAAATTAAATAAAACCATCAAAAAAGCCAGGAGATGTATAAAATACTCTCCTGGCTTTTCTGTGGTGGGCAACCATCTTGTTGCCCCGGCATGTTTATATTTTATTTTTGTTTTTTAGTATTTCAAGTTTGGGGGGGGGATGTTCGCCCTATAAAAATTTAAGTTCATTTTATTAAGTTTAATTATCTTGTTAATTATCTTTCATTTAAATTCTAAAAATGATACAATAATAGTAATAATATGATTGCTTATTTAGTATTTTAACCTATAAAATGCTCTACTTATAATGAGTATTTATTTAGTATATAAAAAATTAGATTGGGGAAATTATGACTCTAAAAGTTAGCAAAAATACCAAAAAAGAAGAATTATCTTTAGAAACAGTTTTATTGAATTGTAGAGTAGCTCTTAGGGGCTATGGTAGTAGTGAAAAAAATAGGGATGCTGTAATTGGCCTTGTTTTTCTTAAGTTTGCTGGGGAAAAGTTTGAAGCTAGAAGAAAGGAAATCTTAGCTGAACAACCTGATATCCCTTTACTTATGGAGATGCCTGCTTCATATAATGCCAAAAACGTTTATTACCTTAAAGAAAATGCTAGATGGGACTATATTGTCAAAAATGCCGCATCAAATGATATAGCAGTAATCCTTGATACAGCCATGAAAGATATCGAAGAAGACAACGAATCCCTAAGAGGCGCCTTGCCACAAAACCTCTATGCTACTTTGGGTGCAAGTTCTAGCAAACTTAAAAGTCTAATTGATGAAATCAACAAGATAAACAAAGATAGATTTCACGAAGATGACCTAATCGGCAGGGTCTATGAATACTTTCTTCAAATCTATGCTGCATCAGGCACCAAGGAAGATGGAGAATTTTATACACCAGCTAGTGTTGTAAAGCTAATAGCTGAGTTAATCGAACCTTACGATGGCGTGGTATATGATCCTTGTTGTGGTTCAGGGGGAATGTTTGTCCAAAGTATGAAATTTATCGATAGGCACCAAGGAAACAGACAAAAAGTATCCATCATCGGCCAGGAGTCAGTACCTGATACACGGAAACTTTGCAAGATGAACCTATCTATAAGAGGTATAGCCCATGACCTAGGAGATAGAAACGCATCTACCTTCCAAAATGACCTATTTAAAAATAGGAAGGTTGACTATATCATGGCTAACCCACCCTTCAACCTCAAAAATTGGCGAGATGAAGACGAGCTCTTAGATGACCCTAGATTTGATGGTTATCCTATGCCACCAGTAGCCAATGCCAACTACGCATGGATTCTTCACATGATATCAAAACTAGACGAGACTGATGGTATAGCTGGATTCCTCCTTGCCAACGGTGCCCTAAACGCAGGCGGTGATGAAGGGAAAATCCGAAAAGAAATCCTCGAAAAAGACCTAGTTGAAGCCATCATAGTCCTACCAAGGGATATGTTTTATACAACAGACATCTCTGTCACCCTTTGGATAATAAATAAAAATAAAAAATCTAAGCTTGCTGACAACAGGACCTTAAGAGACAGGCAAAATCAAGTCTTATTTATGGACCTAAGGACCTGGAATAAAAATATAGAAACCATCAACTTAGACAAGGGCAAGAAAAAAAGAAAAGTCGCCTTCACAGACCATGACATAAAAAAGGTCAGAGAAATCTATCAAGCTTGGCAAAGTGAAGATGCATACTACACAGATATAGCAGAACTTTGCAAATCTGTCACCCTTGATGATATAAGGAAAGAAGACTACTCCCTTACCCCAAGCAAGTATATAGACTTTATAGACCACGACCTAGACATAGACTATGAGAAAGAAATGGCAAGAATCCAAGAGGAAATGCAAGAAGTACTCAAAAAAGAAAAAGAATCTCAAAAAATGCTAGAAGAAGCCTTCAGGGGGATAGGTTATGACCTTGACTAGATACAAACTTGGTGACCTAATAGAAAAATATGATAAAAAATGTGGAGAACCAAATTTAACCGTTCATGATGTATCAGGTATTAATAGGGATAAAGAATTTTTTGAACCAAGTAGACAAGTAGGAAAAAATACAAGCAATTATAAAAATGTACCTATTGGATTTTTTGCTACTAATCTAATGCACGTTGGTAGAGATGTTGTATTACCAGTAGCTTACAATCATTCTTCTAAAAATAAGATTGTGAGTCCAGCTTATACAGTTTTTAAAGTTAAGGATAATGTTGGTTTAATTGATCAATTTTTATTCATATATTTTAATTCAAAAGAAAGAGATAGATATTTCTGGTTTTCAACAGATGCATCTATAAGGGATGGATTGTCATGGGAGGATTTTTGTGACATCAAAATCGACCTCCCTCCCCTTGATATCCAAAAGAAATGTGTCGCCATCTACAAGGCCATGTTAGAAAACCAAGCAGCCTACGAAAAAGGCTTAGAAGATTTGAAATTAGCTTGTGATGCTAGCATGGATAAATTAAAAGAAAATTATAAACTAATCAGAATAAACGAAGTCCTAAAAATAGTAGATATCAGAAATAAGAATTTGGATATAAAAGAAATCAGTGGACTAAATATAGAAAAAAGATTTATAAAATCAAATTCAAATATTAATGAAAACGGATTGAAAAATTACAAAATAGTTAAGCAAGATGAACTTGTATTTAGTGGTATGCAAACCGGAAGAGATAAGTGTATAAGAATCGCTCTTAATACTACTAATAATAATTTGATTGTTTCACCTGCCTACAATGTTTTTAGTATTAATAAAAATATAATAAATCCTAAATACTTGATGTTATGGTTTTCTAGAGCCGAAGTAGATAGGTATGGATGGTTTATAAGTGATTCTAGTATTAGGTCTAACTTAGACTTAGATAGATTTTATGAAATAGAAATTCCAATACCACCAATTGAAGTACAAAATTCCATTGCCGACATCTACAAAGTTTACACAGAGCGCAAGGAAATAAACGAGAAACTCAAAGAAAGACTCAAGAATATCTGCCCTATCCTTATCAAGGGAGCTGTTGAGGAGGCAAAGCGAAAGGAGGCTTAAGGAATGGAAGATAAGGTTATGAATAAAAAGTTTACCGAAGCCCAGCTTGAAGAAGCTATAATTGAGCTTTTTATAGACCAAGGCTATGATTATGTGAATGGAGAAGAAATTCACAGAAAATATACAGATATACTTTTAGAAGATGATCTTAAATCATTTTTAGAAAGAAGGTATAGCAAAGATAATATTACCAGCCTTGAAATCCAAATGATTATTAACAAGCTTAAATTTATCCCGTCCTTTCCTCTTTATGAGGGAAATAAAGAAGCTTTTTCTCTTATAAATAATGGTTTTGACCTCCAAAGAGAGGATAAATCCAAGCTTGCCCTCCACATTTCCTATATAGATTTTGAAAATCCATATAATAATATTTTTAAGGTGGTAAACCAGTATGAAGTTATAGATAAAAAGCAAAGAAGGCCTGATGTTTTACTCTTTATCAATGGTATACCAATAGCCATCTTTGAGTTTAAGACTGCTATTGAAGAAGATACAACAATCTATGATGCCTGGGAGCAAATCCATAAGAGATACAGAAGGGATATAGCAGCTCTTTTGAAATATAATTTCTTATCTGTGATTTGTGATGGGGTTAATACTAGGCTTGCCAGCATCTTTACCCCTTATCCGTTCTACTATGCATGGAATAAAGTCAATGCTCACGAAGAAGCAAAGGACGGTATCTCTTCCCTTAATACAATGATAAAGGGTGCTTTTTCTAAGGAAAGAATTCTTGCAATCTTAAGAGATTTTATCTTTTATCCTGATGATAGCAAAGAAGAAAAAGTAATAGTTTGTAGGTATCCACAGTTTTTCGCAGCGACTCAAGTTTTTGATAATATTAAAAAAGAGATGAAGCCAAATGGTTCAGGCAAGGGCGGCACTTATTTTGGGGCAACAGGTTCTGGTAAGACCTATGCTATGTTATATCTTTGCCGCTTACTTATGAATAGAAATCAAGATATTTTATCTAACCCAACTATTTTAATTATTACAGACAGAGAAGATTTGGATACCCAATCTTCAGAACTTTTTGTAACTGCCAAAAATTTCTTCCATGACGATAATGTTAGGAGTATAGAATCTAGAAAAGACCTTAAAAATACCTTAGACAACAGACCTTCAGGTGGTATATATCTAACAACTATCCAAAAATTTAGTGAAGATATAGGGCTTTTGTCCCAAAGAGAAAATATTATTTGTATTTCTGATGAGGCACACAGGACCCAAACAGGTGTAGGTTCAAAACTTATAAAGAATGAAAAGGGCGTCTTTACCAGATATGGATTTGCTAAATATTTACGAGATTCCTTTCCTAATGCGACTTATGTAGGCTTTACTGGTACTCCTATCGATGAAACAATAGCTGTATTTGGTCCAGTTGTAGATGCCTATACTATGAAGGAAGCTACAGATGATGGGATTACCGAACAGATATCCTATGAACCAAGACTTGCTAGAGTTGTTCTTTCTGATGAGAAAACCAAGGAAATTGAAAAATATTACGACCAATGTCTAGAAGAAGGCTCTAACGAAGAACAGGTTGAAGCTAGCAAAAAGGCTATGTCTCAAATGTCTATCATCCTTGGTGATCCAGACAGACTTAAGATGATGGCCGCTGATATAGTAGACCATTACGAAAATTTAGTAAATGAAAAACCAAAAGTTGTCCAAAAGGCTATGATTGTTTGTTCCTCAAGAGAAATTGCCTTTAGACTACTTAAAGAGATTACAAAGTTAAGACCAGAATGGGCCGAAGCTAAAAAAGCTGATGATGAAAGTCTCCTTGATAAAAGCGAGCTTGATAAGCTTGTCAGTCTTCCAAATATAAACTTAGTTGCTACTAGGGGCGCCAACGACGATGAAGACTTGTACGAAGCTTGTGGCACAAAAGAATACCGCAAGATGCTAGATAGGCAATTTAAAAACAATAATTCCAACTTCAAGATAGCTGTAGTGGTAGATATGTGGATTACGGGATTTGATGTGCCTTCACTTGCTGTAATGTATATAGATAAGCCACTTCAAAAGCATACCCTAATCCAAACTATTTCTAGAGTTAATAGAGTCTTTGAAGGCAAAGACATGGGTCTCGTTGTCGATTATATAGGAATCAAGAAAAGCATGCTAGAGGCCTTAAAACAATATGGCAATGCAGGTGGAAATCCTATAGATGACATCGATGCAAGTATGAGAATTTTTAAAAACTATATGGATTTAATTAATAATTTATTTGTTGGTTTTAACATGAATGCCTACCTCTATGGCAAACCACTCGAAAGGCTGATGTGCCTTAACGAAGCAGCTGAATTCATCCAAAAAAGTAAGGATAAACTAAGTAATTTCATGGGATTTTCAAAGAGGCTTAAGGCTGCCTATAACATTGTATTTCCATCCGGTTTATTGACTGATGAAGAAATAAGTCTTGCTCAATTTTATTTGGCAGTGAGATCTATTATCTTTAAACAAACCAAGGGTCATGCTCCAGATGCTGAAACTATGAATATGATAGTAGAAAAAATGGTCGCAGATGCTATCCAGTGCACTGGGGTCGAAAACATAATTGATGCCGATAAGTCTTTGGATTTATTTGGAGATGAGGCTTTAGAAGAACTTGAAAAAGTTGAACTCCCAATAACTAAATATAATGCTCTTGTATTATTATTGGAAAAAACTATCAAAGAATATGGCCTAACCAATAAAATCAAAGCTATAGAATTTTCTGAAAGACTAAAGAAAGTAGTTGAAGAATATAACGATAGAGATAATCTAGCATTTGTAAATGAAGTTACAGAAGATTTTGTAAATGATCTTTCAGAAGAGCTAATAAAAATAATGAAGGACTTGGAAAAGGACAAGAAATCCTTTGAAGATATGGGCATATCTTATGAAGAAAAGGCCTTTTATGATATCTTAGTAAATATAAGAGATAAGCATAATTTCCCATATGAAGATGAAAAATGCATCATCCTAGCCCAAAAAATAAGAGAATTAGTAGACGATAAAGCCCAGTACACAGACTGGTCAAACAGAGCAGATATAAAAGCCCAACTAAACTACGACATAGTAATTCTCCTAAGTAAAAACGGCTATCCACCTCAATGGAATGAAGAAGTGTTCGAAAAGGTGATGGAACAGACTGAAAATTATAAAAAATATACAAGTGTATAAGATAGAATGTGCACTGATAAGAAAACCTGGCATTTAAGCTAGTATCCTTCAAGGATTACGAGACTGTGCCAGGTTTTTGTTTGATATTAAATTTTGATTATAGATTCATCCCTAAACAATTTTACTAAGCTCTGATTTTGTAATTTCTCCAGTTTGAAACTTACCCCGAGTATCCTCATAATTTAAATTATCTATTGATGCTTCTATTTTAAAATCCTTATTGTCTATATATTTATCTACCAATGCTTTATTAATTTTTTCAAGCACATAATTAAGCATTTTAATTTTAAATAATTTCATCTGTATTTGATTATACAATATATAGCTGTCAGAAAGTCCTTCCATTCTTAAACTCCAACCTAAGCCTTTTACTAATTTAAGAGTTGTATTTGTATTTTTCTCTAGATGTACATTAAAATCATATGTTGGTTCATTTTTAATTAATTCCCAAGATATAGATGTTAGATCATTTTCGCCAATTTTTTTTGCTATCTTTTTAAAAAAATTTCTTTTATAACCCATTTCCTTTAAATCAAATGTAATAAAAGTACCTTCGCTTATATTTATTTCATGTATCCCATCATCAAACGGCATATAATAAAATTTTTCTTTCTGGAGCACCCCTTTTACTTCATCCATTTTTAAAGCATTAACTACCTTATTAACATTCCCTTCCTCATCAATTTTTTCTATATATTCTGGTTTTATAAATATATATGACTTACCATGAACAGCCATACTATAAAGGACTCTGTCGATGATCTGTCCTAATTTATAAGAAAAATTATAAGTATCTTGATTTATAAATAATTCCAAAATTTCTTTATCATTTGGTATAATTTGAAAGAAATCTATTCTGTTATTCGAATCTTTGCTTAATGAATACGAGTAACCAGTAAATAAATCAGTTAAAAATCTACTTGAATAAATATTTTTAATCGGAGTTCCGTACAACTTTTTAATTTTTCTTTTTATACTTCTCATATTATTCATTAATGTAAGACTCCCATGAATATTTAGAATGGAATTTTTCTTTTTCAGAAAGCAATGGATTTACACAAATAACCCAAAACACTTCAGAAGGATCACTTGAAAAACCTATACTCAAAAAATTAGGGCAGAATGCTTTTATTAATTTGCTATCAGTTTTTATTCTAGACCCAAACTTTACATATTCAGTTTCTATGACATTAGCTTCCAGTATTGCATTTTGAACACTAAGATTCCAGCTTGTTTTTAAAATTCCTCTATTTCCGATACTAAATATAAATTTTTCTCTCTGTGATGCAAATTCAATCATCTGGGAAGCTAAGGATTTCGCTTTTTCTTCGCTTTTTTCTATATTAAATATTATTTTTGAGGCCCCCTTTACAATGCCGCTCCACTGTTTATCTTTAAAAAATTCTCCCCACAATATTCCAAGTCCACCTATTTGTGCCCATTCAACAATAGGAGATGTGAACGCATAAAACGCATGTTCTATTCTATATAAATCTTTATTTTTGATAAAATCAGATCTTATATATTCCTGATATAAAAGTATCATCCTAGTAAGATTATTATAAGTCTTTTCAAATTGTTCTATATCATTATTGATAATAGATTCAACTGTATTCTCTGCTATGTGATTATAACTCTCACCTAAAAAGTCTGGATATTCTTCCCTCCTGTCCCAATTTTTTATCGCAAAATAACTTGAGCATTTAACAAGTTTATCAGGTATTTCCTTTTTATAATATAAGAATTTTTCTTTCACCAATTCTAATCTACTATCATCCCACTTATCTTCATTATCCTTATGATATTTTTTTAAACTTTTCTCAATGTCACTAGAGCATATATAAAAATATGATAACTTTGATTCATATTCATAGAATCTTGTAAATAAAATACAAGCTTCATAATACATTTGATTGTCTACAAAAAATTCTCCCAATGAATATGCATGATCAATACTTTCCCTAACTACATCAAATAGTGAATTTACATAAATAAATTCTTCATTAGTTATAAATTGTTTCATTAACCAGTCTGGGGTAAGTCGATGTCCTTCAACTTGTACCTCTGTTAATATTTTTTTATAAATTTCTATGTTCTCTCGTCCTCTAATTGCACTTATAGAATCGTATGCTTTTCCAGTATCAATGCCTTTTATTACTGACTTAAATACTTCATCAATATTAAAATTTTTAAAATACTTGCTCGATTCTACTATTATATCTAGATATAATAAAGAAATTAGTTCAACTAATCCTGCGAATATTAAGTTATCATCTGAATTAATGTTATTTACCGAATTTTGGATTGTTGTCTTTAACCAATCTATTTCTTTTATATAATAATTAGCTTCTCTATTTGCAATTGCAGATTTACAAACTGACCTTAAGGTATCAAAATAATTATACAATGTGCCAAAGTCATTCTTCTTTATCAAATAATTAATACAATTATGATTTATAGACATTAACTCATCTTCAAGCCAATAATTATCTGGTTTTTCTTTACGTCTTAGTGCAGTCTTTGAGCTTAATGCCGTTAATGCTTCTTCATAATTTATAAAATGCCACTGTTGATATACTCCTTTTCTTTTAAACCAAAATGAATCTTTAATAAGCTCATTTTTTATTAACCAGTACTGTTCCATTAGTGCTAGATTAGAACACATAAATTCAAGCACAGAGGAACTGTTCACTAATTCAGGATTACATCCATATTTTTGAATAGATTTTAACAATTCAATTTTATCTGAAGTAATCTTCATAAAGTGATTCTGATAATTAGCATCAGAAATATATATTTCTTGTTTAAGTTGTTTAGAAACCACCCTATTTAGAATGACATAAGCATCATCTGCAACTCTAAATACATCCGATAATTGATAGATCCTATTTCCCGTTATACCTAAAGAAATTACAACAAGTATTGCCCAAACTATTAACAAACTCCCTGGTAATAAGCCAACTTTGTATCCTAGTAACAATCTAGACAGGATTATTGTTCCATAAATAATAAAATTAGTGATGAAGTTTAAACCTCTAACCGTTAACCCATCATATTGAAAAGCAATCGCGATTTTCTTAGGGGCACTAGCATATCTTGTAGAGTATATATTGGAAATATTAGAAGAATACAATCCTAAAATTACTCCAGCAACACCCAACTGTCCTATTATGACATTAATCAATATTTCACTACTAATATTCTTTGTAATACCATGTTTATAAAGAATGCTATCACCAAATTCTAAAATCCCAAATAATACTATTGCCTTAATAATTCTATAGACAAACTTTTCTAAAAGAAATTTAAGAAATGAACTATATTCTTTTGATGAATGTCTCCTAGTACTAACTTTATAAATCGTCTTTTTAATTATAAAAATCAGATTAAGTATCCTCTTTCGTATATTCCAGTATAATCTTGTTTTCAAATTTTACCGCCTATTTCAAATTATATATCAATTCTTTTGTACAACGTTATTATATAGTCTATTAAATTTCTATCATTCTTGACTTCATCTAATTTATTTTATAGCTTAAACCATTTATACTAGTATAGCTATTGTAATTATAACACAAAAGGATTGATTTGGGTAATAGCTGGGCTTGTAGGATTTCTTCGGCATGGTTGATCCTTGCTTTGTGAAATCCCCCTCTGCCTGCGGCATAGTTCGACGGCAGTTTACGGGCTCACTCTTATCCGTTCCAGATAAGAGTTCACCTCGAAAAGCCTCGATTAAGGGCTTCCATCAGTTCGCTTCGCTCACTGTGGCCAGACCCATTAGGGACGTCGCATGGAGATTCTTCGGTCATTCTGGTCACTGATTTTTGGGATTCCTCGCTTTGGTCTAAATGACATTTGTGATAAAGCGTAATCTTACATTTTTAAGCAGGCGGAATTTTTCCCCAAGCAAAAAAGCCCCATTCCTGGAGCTTTAGTTTTTTACCATATTTTCAATTATTTCTATAGACTTCCTATAGGAGGCGGATTCTATGTCGGGGTGGTTGGATTTTCTTCGTTGATTTAGCCTGTTGGGCCGTAGCCTAGGGTGTTGGTGTAGGTAAAAACTAGGCCTGAGTTTAGGAAAACTAAGTTTATTACTCCGAGGGTGATCCCGTCACCTCCGGTTTTAATTCCAACAATAGTTGCAAATTCAGTATTTTTGACAAAGTATGCAAAACCTTCTGCTGCAGAAAATACATCTTCGTCGACTAGGAGGAAGATTTTTCCCTCATAGCCATTGTCCCTTTTGGATTCGTCTGGATTTATAGTGATTGTATCCTTGATATAAAAGGCAAAGTCCTTCAAATCTTCGGCATGGTCAAGCCTTATCCCTGTAATATCAACATTTGACAGATTTTCCATGTTTAGAGTATCATCCTGGAGCAAAAGCCTAGTTTTTGGCGAATCCTTGAAAAACATGTAATTTACAACTTGTTTTGGGTTTTTGGATAATTTTGGCATGAGAAATCTCTGCCATTATTCCATATTTCCCCTAAGCTTATCTTCTGCAGCAAAAATTTCCTTTTCAAAACCAAGATTGGCTCCAGTAACATTATCCATTATGTGCTCCTATTTTTATTATCTTCTACTTATTATATCATAAAGTATTTTTCATACTTATAGCTTAATAATCATTTTAAAATAATATTTACTTTTCACTTCGTAATTTTTCTTTAGAATCTTTTATACTAACTATATCTTTAAATAATTTTTCTCTCTCGTACACATCTATATACCAAGACTTAATAAGTACCTCTATAAGTAATATTAATTTTTCAGCTTCCCAAGGCTCTATATCTATAATAAGGCTTGTATCCTTTTGCATATGAGCTCCAATATTTCCTATTTTACGCAAGGCATCTATGGCATTCCAAGTTTTGGTATCTACTTTATCACTTATAGCATCAATTTCCTTATATAAATTTTTCTCATTTATATCCCACCTATCTCTGATCATACTTTGTAGGCATCTTCTTGATAGGGTAGCTGAAGCCTTTGGGCTTAATTCTAATATATCATAGGCTTCAGTATAATCTTTCAATATATGGCTTGGTATGTAATTTGGATATTGTTTGGCTTGAGATGCTGGGAATATTCTTCGTCTGAATCCTTCAAGAAATTGTGAACCTGCTCCTATTATATCTATGGTTACTTTTTTGCAAGCTGGGCATTTATTAAATTGTATAATTAATTCAGATGTATCTAAATATAGATTTCCAATCTTATCTTCTGAATTTTTCTTGCTATAATATTTCCAATTATAAGAACCAAACTCAGGATAGGTTTCATAAAAAGTATCTTCAGTCAAAGGAAATATCTTCTTACAAAATGGACACTCTAAGTAATCGTTCATTTATTATCCTTTCTAAAATAATCAAAGGTCTAACTAACATTTTTTTATTTATTATCTCAATTATTATTATATCATATAGGCTCCGAATTCTTAATATTTTATAATAATACAAGGTAGGAATTTATAAGTAATAAAACTAAGTATAAATCTAGAAATTTTTTAAAATCTGATTGACTTTATTTTAAAATAGTGGCATAATGTATATAAGTGGCAAGTCATATTTAGAATGGAGGAATATCATGAATTCAATAGAAAATAATAACAACATGTCTAAGCTAATAAAAAACAGAAGAGAAGAATTGGGCTTAACTATTGAACAAGCTGCAAAAAAAGCTAATGTCGGTACTAGAACATGGAGTAGATATGAGTCTGGTAATCCAATTAGACAGGATAAAATTAAGGGTATATTAGTAGCTTTAAGGTGGTCAAAATTTCCTAATGATGAAGAAACAGATGTCGAAAATTATCTAGATAAGTATAGGACTCATGATGCATGGTCAGAAACGATAAACGACTTATACGGTAAATACGCAGCTATAGCATTTTGCATAGGTTCTGATATCTTATCAGATGATATAATGATGGATCTAGAAGAATTATCAAGCTTGCCTAAAGGTTCACACATTGGCCAATTAAATGCTTCTAGCCTTCAGCTATCCTTACCAGAAGAATTCCTAATGGAGTATGATTATAATTTCTTAATAAAATTAAAAAGAGCTTTAAATCAATTAATAATAAAAGCTGTGAAGGGTGATGACTTTATAGCTCATAAGCCTATTGAAGAGATAATATTAAAATCAATCATTGACGAGGCAGAGTTATTAATGCAAGAAATGTTAATCAATCTTAATAAAGATGACTTTGAAGATTTCCAGTATTGGGATGAGTGGATATACGATATGTTTGGAGATAATGATGTTGAAATATTTTTATATTCAGATATGTCATTCCTTATAGCTGATGATTATAAGTTTGATAATTGGTTTGAAGATAGGTTTTATGTAAATGATGATGAATAATGTTTTTTATATTATTTTAAGATTAGGATAAAATAAAAAATAAATACCTGGAGGTATTATGAGCGGAGAATTAAATAAAGATGAAAAGCAAATTAGATCTTCTGCTGCTGAATATTTGACCTATATAGCTGCCACAGGAAATGATGAAGATGCTATTGAAATAAGATATGAAGATGAAAATATTTGGCTGACTCAAAAGATGATGGCTACTCTCTACAATGTGAGTGTTTCTACTATAAATGAACATTTAAAAAATATATTTGAAGACAAGGAACTGCAAGAAAAAGCAACTATTAGGAATTTCCTAATAGTTCAAAAAGAAGGTAATAGGAACGTTTCAAGAGAAACAAAGCATTATAATTTACAGGCAATTATTGCCGTAGGATTTAAAGTTAACGATGAACGTGCGGTTCAATTTAGAAAATGGGCTAACCAAATAATAAAAGATTATACTATTAAAGGATGGGCCATTGATGATGAAAGGCTCAAGAATTCTGGGACTAGACTAACTGAAGACTACTTCGATAAGTTATTAGCAAAGATACGTGAAATCAGACTATCCGAAAGAAGATTTTACCAAAAAATCACCGATATTTATGCTACTTCTTTAGATTATGATCCATCTGCCAAGGCTACAAGAAGATTTTTTGCAGCTGTTCAAAATAAATTACACTATGCTATCCATGGAAAAACCGCGGCTGAATTAATATATGATAGAGCCAATCATAAGAAGGATAATATGGGACTTACAAACTGGGATGGCTCTCCTGACTCTAAAATCCACAAGTATGATGTATCTGTTGCCAAAAATTACTTAAGTGAAAAAGAACTAGGCCAGATGCAAAGAATTGTATCAGCTTATTTGGATATGGCAGAAATGCAAGCAGAAAGACATATTCCAATGACTATGGAAGATTGGGAAAAAAGACTCAATGGATTTCTAATGATTTGGGATTCGAAAGTATTGCAAGATGCCGGAAAGGTGAGTGCTATACTTGCTAGAAAACATGCTGAAAGCGAGTTTGAAAAATATAGAATAATTCAAGATAAATTATATAAGAGCGATTTCGATAAGTTCTTGGAGCTAGAAAATAAAGCGGATGATGTAAAAGATAAATAATAGTTTAAAAATATAATGATGCAGGCTCAAGGGTCTGCTCTTTTTATACTTCTTTACAAAAGGTCCAATTTTCCACAAATCCTCCCCGTTTTAAGGCTTTTCTTGTTGATTTTTCCCTATATTTCTATATAATATATCTATATGAGTAAAGGAAGATATTATGAGAATTAATTTTAAGAAAACTCTAGCGACTTTTATGGCTTTGGGGCTCTTTGTGGGGCTTTGTGGCCAATCTTTTGCTAGTGATGATGATAAAGTGGCTAATTCATTATTTCAAATTCTTGCAAGTGATGTGGTTAGCGATGATGAAGATACTGAACTTACGGTGGATTTTGCTAAGGATCCTCTCTATATTGAGGAGTTTGATGCTAGGTTTGCCCTTCTTTCTAAGATTGAAGAGGCTAGAAATATCCCAAGCCTTGATTTAACTGATTATGTCAAGCTTGTAAATACCAAATCCGCTGATAAGGAGGCTCTTGCGGCTGGGCTTGATTCTTTAACCAAGCTTATGGATGCTAGTGGAGAGAAGGTCGCAGTGGACCTTGATATTGCAGCTATCAAGGCTAGGGTCAATGATTATATCATTAAGGGCGAGCTTTTCTATGCTGATAAGCTAGATAAGACCGACCTTAACACCCTTCATGCCTATTATGAAGCAGCTATAAATTCGCTTTATTACAAGAATACATCTGGCGAAGCAAGAAAATCCTATGATGATATTTTTAAGGAAGTCTATGAATATTTGACCTCTGCCAATGAGAAGATTAAAAATGGCGAGGCTTTAAGTGAAGCTGATAAGGCAAGTATAGAGGACTTATACAAAAAGCTTGACCAAGTAGTTAAAACAAATACCGCCAAGCCTCTCAAACACGAGTCTACATCTCTTAGAAACCCTAGCTACCTATCTAGCGGCAATGAGATGAAGGTGGGCGAAGATAAGATTAACGAGAATTCCGCCTTCTACAAGTCTAGCAATCCTAAGATTAAGGAGGCTTACGAAAAATTATCAGCTGATCAAAGAAAAGAGCTTGATAATATGAACACTGACAACAACGACTATATCAGTGAAGATGAACTCAAGAATGACGGAAGATTTACCCTACCTCTAGATGATAATAACTTTATCAAGCAATTCCTAGAAAGCGAGGTCAAATCCTCTGACTCAAGCCAAACAACTAGTACAGATCAAACAAGCTCCACACCTGCAACCACCACAGTCACAGACAATAGCCAGACTGCTAGCACCGCCCAAAACCCAATCAGCGGCACACCAGAAACAGTGACCATAGGCGGAGCAGAAGACAAGTCATCAGATGCAGATGACAAAAAAGACGCCCCAACCAATACCTCATCCACATCCTACGTAAAAACAGGTATAAAAAGCATCGCTTATGTCGGCATAATCTTAGTAGTGGCTATAGGAGCCTTTGCAATCCTAAATAAAAATAAAGACAAGAAATAAAACCAAAGCCCGACAACCTAAACTCGGGCTTTTTGCATGGGTGATTTTTCTAAGACCTATAGAAATTTGTTAAAATAAAGAATGTAGACATTTACAATTTAAAATACATCCCAAAAGATAAAATTATTAGCTAAATATTATTATATAAAGAGCTTCCAATATTGTATTCATTATATAAAGTCCACCAGTAAACACCAATTGATAATGATAATTAGTATTTTGTCATTTGAATAGAGGAAAGAAATAAAACCAAAGCCTGCGGCTTTTGCTTGGAGAAATTTGTAGATATATTATCCAAATTTTTAACAAAACCCTTAGACCAATCATTATAAACTATGGTAAATCCTATATATTCGATCTACTATATAAAGAATTTCCAATATAGTATTCATTATATAAAGTCCACTAGTAGACACCCATTGATAATGATAATTAGTATTGTGAGTTCTCCTGTTTTTAAGTTTTTAATAATATAGCTTCACTTTTGTTATGGTTAGGGCTTATAAGATTAGTGATTCTAATAGGCTTCTCCACAAGGTCGAAGCAAGGGTAACTGGGAGATTTACATGAGGACGATGTAGATACAGGTTGCTTGATATACAGGTCCCAGGAGGTCCTCTTTGAGCCGGACAGGCTTGCACTCATATTTGCTCGAAATGGGTGCTTTGATAATGGGTTTGGTTTTCTTATTGGTAGGGCTTTTTAGCATAGCAGGACTAATAGGCTTCTCGACTTCAGTTCCCTCGACTTCGCTCGGGATAAACTCCGCAAGGGGAGTAGGGAAATTTAGGTGAAAACAATGTAAATTCAGGGCCCTCAATATAGATAAAAAAGAGACCCTTTTGGGTCTCTTAATTTTGTATTTGGCTTTCTATGCTTTGTAGGGATTGTCTATAGGTACCTGTTTCTATGTCTGGGGTGGTTGGGTTTTCTTCGTTGATGGTGCCATCTGGAGCGTAGCCTAGGGTGTTGGTGTAGGTGTAGACTAGACCTGAATTTGGGAGGACTGAGTTTATTACTCCAAGTGTTATCCCGTCGCCTCCTGTTTGGCTGCCTACTATGGTGGCTAGCTCTGTGTGCTTGATGAAGGATGCGAAGCCTTCGGCTGCTGAGAAGACGTCTTTGTCGACTAGGAGGAAGATTTTGCCTTCGTAGCCGTTGTCTTTTTTGCTTTCGTCTGGGTTTATAGCTACGATGTCTTTGATGTAGTAGGCGAAGTCTTTTAAATCTTCTGCATGGTCTAGTTTTATGCCTGTGATGTCGACGTTTAAGAGTTTTTCGACATTTATGGTGTCATCTGATAAGAGAAGTCTGGTCTTGGCTGAGTCTTTGAAGAACATGTGGTTTGTGACTTGTTTTGGCTCTGTGACTAGCTTTGGCAAGAGGAAGTTTTTCCAATATTCCATGTTGCCGCCTACATTGTCTCTTATGTCTATGACTAGGCCCTTGTACATGTGTTTGTTTCTTAAGAATTCGTCTAGGATTTCCTCATCCTTTTCGATAGACTTATCATCTAGCATCTGGCTTACTTTGAGGATGGCTAGGTCACCTTCGCTGGTTAGGCTGAGGTTAGCAGCTGTTTTGGCATCGCCTGATTTTTTCCTTCTTATTTTGCCTGAGTTGGCCCTGGATTGAAAGCCTTCTAGGTCATACCTGTTTCTGACTGCTTGCCTATTTAGGTTGATAAATTCATAGTAGATCGATGGTTGGTTCCAATTTTGTGAATAATAGCTGAGGGTGGTCTGTACATAGGCCCTGTCGGCGATTTTGGCGTGGTAATTATGAAGCTCTCCCATGATGTCTGTTATGGCATCGATGAAGTCTTGGTCGTTTTCGCAGGCCTTTATCCTTGCTAAGTAGATATCGTGATTGGCTAGAAAGTCTATATCATATTTCCTATCTAGGACACCAAAGAAAGGATAATTTTCCTTTAATTCTGCAAATAGGTATTCGAAGTCTTCGACCATTTCGGCCTTGGTGAGTTTTTTGGGCTCTTGTGGGGCTGGGAGTTTGAGCTTGGCTGGACCTTTTAGGGCTTTGAACCACTTTAGGTATTTTTCTTCGCTAAATTCTGCGATTTTGTCTGGATAGAAGCTTTCTGTTAAAGGGCCTATATTTTCTTGCATGTCTCTTTCCACCCTTGATTTTTCAAGGCTTGCCAGTCTTCTTTTGACGCAAGATGTGGATGATAGGCCTATTAATATTAAGAGAGCTAGAAAGATTAGCTTTTTACTTTTTCTCATCTAGGCCTCCTCTTATGACCCAGTCTCTCTTGTAGATGTCAAAGAGGATGGCTATATTTCCCAGTGGGTTGACTAGGGAATAGATTATTAGAAGAAGACCTAAAAAGGCAAGTCTTCCTTGCTCGGATTTTTTGATTGCAGCTGGGCTCTTGCTTGTGGATAAGCTGACAAGTCCATAAATCGCCGCTAAGACTCCAAATATTTTCTCAAAGATTTCCATATAATATATTCCAAAGCCAAATATGCCTAAACCGGCTAGGACCCAGATTAGGCTTGAAATTTTGTTTAGTTTATTATATTTTTTTAATGACGAATTTTTCTTTCTTCTTTTCATATCATAAGTCTAGGTTGGGATATACTTTCATAAAGTTGTCATCCCTTATGCCTGCCTGGTAGTCCAGGTAGCCTGCCATTGCGATCATGGCTGCATTGTCTGTACATAATATCGGATCTGGATAATAAAATCCGATCTCTCTCTTGCCTAGCTCTTCTTCAAATCTCTGTCTTAGTCTAGAATTGGCTGCAACTCCCCCTGATATGGCGAAGTTTTTATAGCCTGTTTCTTCTAGAAGCCTTAGAGATTTGGCGACTAGGACATCTACTACTGCTTCTTGGAAGCTTGCCGCAAGGTCTGCCTTGTTGACTTCTCTTCCCTTTTGCTCTTCTTGGTTGGCATAGTTTAGAACTGCTGTCTTTAGGCCTGAGAAGGAGAAGTCGTAGGAGTCTTTTTCCAGCATGACTCTTGGAAAATCAATTGCTGCTCCATTGCCTTCTTTGGCTAGCTTATCAATTTTTGGGCCGCCTGGATAGCCTAATCCAATCTTTCTTGCTATCTTATCGTAAGATTCGCCGGCTGCATCATCTCTGGTGGTACCGACTACTTCTATATCTGTGTAATCTTTGACCTTGCAAAGATAGGTGTGACCGCCTGATACGACTAGGCAGATGAAAGGTGGCTTAAGGTCTGGGTTTGATAGATAGTTAGCACAGATGTGGCCTTTCATGTGGTTGGCTCCTACAAGTGGGGCACCAGTGGCTAAGGCTAGGGCCTTGGCTGCTGATATTCCAACAAGGAGAGAGCCTATTAGACCTGGACCCTTGGTTACAGTAATCAAGTCTATATCATCGTAGGAAAGTTCTGCATCTCTTAGAGCCTTTTCTATAAGGGGATTTATGGCTTCTAGGTGCTTTCTAGAGGCAATCTCCGGCACAACCCCACCAAAGAGCGCATGGATATCTATCTGGCTTGAGATGAGGTTGGTTAATAATTCTCTTTCGTTTTTTAGGATGGCTACAGAGGAATCATCGCAAGATGTCTCTATGGCCAAGGTATAAAAATCACTCATGTATCTTCCTTATCATGTTGTAGGCATCTTCGCCTGTCTTTTGGTAGTAATTTTTTCTAATCTTTTGGCTTACAAAGCCGAATTTCTTGTAAAGCTTGATGGCGGCTGTATTTTTGGTAGACACTTCTAGCCAAATCTCATTTACATCGCTCGCTTCGCTTCTTTTTATAATATCGTCTAAAAGGATTGTTCCAATCCCCTCTGCCCTGAAATCCTTATCAACCGCAATGGTGAAGATTTCAACCACATCAAGGATATGGCTAACTATATAAAAACCTACCACTTCCCCGTCCTTTTCATAGACTATGTGTTTTAGAAATGAGTTGTCTTCAAATTCTTTGAGGAGCTGTTTCTTGGTCCATGGTTCAAAAAAGGAGTCATTTTCTATTTGATAAACCCTATCTGTATCATTTACAGTCATTTCTCTTATCATTTTTCAAAAATTCCCTTTCCGCCTGGCTCTTTCTAAGGTAATTTGGACCTATCTCAAAAAGAGGCCTTGGCTTATAATCTCCTGTCTGGGCCAGTCTTATCAGGCCGCCACCAATGCAGGTATTAAGGTTGATTGGAGCCTTAACTGCCCTTTCAAATTTATCAAAGTATTTATCATTAAGAAGGCCAATGAGTTCTACCTCAAGGCCCTTGTCATTGACAAGCCTTGCAAAATCATCGATTTCGTAAAGGTCTTCCTTGATGATTTCATTGAGATTTTCATCAAAAAGACCTGCATAAACCCTGGTAGACCTGGCATCTATCATCGGTGCCCTAAATTTATTTGAAGTAGAGCCAGCTGCCATGGCTCTTAGGGTTGAAATTGTAAGTAGGTCCTTATTTTCCACCTGGGCTAGGGTCTTGGCAATGGTCATGCCTATCCTAAGGCCTGTGAAAGAGCCTGGACCATGGGCGATGATAAAGGTGTCTATATCTGAAACCTTCATACCAAGAAGATTAAGAAGGGTCTCAATCATTGGGACCAAGCTTTCTGAGTGGGTCTTTAGTTGGTTGACATTAAAGTCCCCCAAGATTTCCTTATCATCGGCTATGGTCACAGTTGAAATCATTGTGGATGTATCAATTGCTAAGTAATTCATTAATCTTCCTCGCCCTTTCTGTCGAATCAGCTATCTTTATCTCTCGTCTATTTTCATCAAGCTTTTTAATCTCTATATCAATCATATCATCTGGCAGGTATCCGCTTACATTTTCTGCCCATTCTAGGAAGGTGATAGCGCCTTCTGGATAAAAATAAGTTTCAAAATCTATATCTAAAATCTCATCAGGATCCTCAAACCTGTAAAGGTCTAGGTGGTAGACTGTTCTATCGCCCTCATAAATATTTACTAAGGCAAAGGTTGGTGATGAGGTGTCGTAGATTCCGTAATTATTGCAAATGGCTGTAACTAGGGTAGTCTTGCCAGCTCCCATATCAGCCTTCAAATTTATAACATCCCCATCCTCAAGGATTGGGGCAAGCTTATCTGCAAATTTCTTTAATTCTTCTAAGTTATTAATAATCATAAAAGCCTCTCATTCTAATTATTATACCACAAGTAGGGCCCATAACTAAAGGATTTGGCCCTTATATTGGCAAAATAAAAGCAGTCCCGAAATTTTAGGGCTGCTTTTAAAATTTATTTGACTTTTAAGGCCTCTTTTTTGATTTTTTCTGCGACCTTGGTATTGCTTATATTTATAAAGACTAGACTGTCATTTCTGACTGATATTCTGATTGTCATGTCCTTATCTAGCTTATTATCTAGGATATCTTCTGCTAGTCTATCGTCAATCATCTTTGTGATGTGGCGCTCTAGTGGTCTTGCTCCGTATTCGCTGTTAAAGCCCTCCTTGGCTAGAAGGTCGACTAATTTCTCGTCATAGACGATTTCTATGCCGATTTCCCTGAGTCTTTCCCTGTTTTTTTCTAGCATGAGGCCTGTGATTTCCTTGATGTCCTTCTTGCCTAGGGCATTGAACATGATTACTTCATCTAATCTATTTAAAAACTCTGGAGCGAAGGAATCTTTTATTGCCTGGCCTATTACTTCCTTGGCCTTTTCATTGTCAGCTGCCTCTTCATCTTCTGCTAGGCTAAAGCCTATGGATGTGGACTTGTTAAGGCTTGCTACACCGACATTTGAGGTCATGATTATAATTGTATTTTTGAAATCTACTGTCCTGCCTTGACCGTCTGTGAGCCTTCCGTCATCTAGGATTTGGAGGAGGAGATTGAAGACATCTGGGTGGGCCTTTTCGATTTCATCAAAGAGGATTACTGAGTATGGGTGGGTCCTGACTGCTTCTGTAAGCTGGCCGCCTTCCTCATAGCCTACATAGCCTGGAGGAGAGCCGACTAGTCTTGAGACTGCGAATTTCTCCATGTATTCACTCATGTCCATCCTGATTAGGTTTTCTTCAGAACCGAAGAGCTCCTTGGCTAGGCTTTTGGCTAGGTAGGTTTTACCGACTCCGGTTGGGCCTACAAAGATGAAAGATCCTATTGGTTTGTTTGGATTTTTAAGGCCGACTCTTGCCCTTTTTATGGCGTGGGCTACAGATTCTATGGCATCATTTTGGCCGATGACTCTTCCTTCTAGGTTTGTATCAAGCTTTGCATATTTGGCCTTTTCATCTTCTGTTAGCCTTTCTACTGGGACTTTGGACCAGCTAGCGACTATATTTGCTATATCTTCATAGCCTATGGCTAGGGCCTCTGAGACTTCTTCTTCCTCTTTATTTTCTAGGTCGAATTTCTTTTGGTTGATTATATCACGAAGCTTGGCTGCCTTTTCAAAATCTTGGTCAGCTACTGCTTGGTCCTTTTGATTTTTGAGTTCTTCTAGGGTATCTTCTGGGTCTTCCTCTTGAGGATTTTCCTTAAAGGCTGCAATCCTCACCTTTGAGCTTGCCTCATCTATGAGGTCGATGGCCTTATCTGGGAGGAACCTGTCAGTGATATACCTATCTGATAGGTCCACTGCCGCATCTACTGCCTCATCTGTGATTTTGACATCGTGGTGGTCTTCGTACTTATCCTTTAGCCCAAGGATTATCTTTTTAGCATCTTCCACGCTTGGCTCATCGACTTGGATTGGCTGCATACGACGGGTAAGGGCTGAGTCTTTTTCGACGTGTTTTCTGTATTCTTCAATGGTTGTAGCCCCTATTATCTGGATATCGCCCTTGGCAAGGATTGGCTTTAGGATATTGGCTGCATCCATTGATCCTTCTGCGGCTCCTGCCCCTAGGACCATGTGAAACTCATCTATAAAGAGGATGAGATTGTCAGATTGGGCAGCTTCTTCGAAGAGCTTTTTAAGCCTATCTTCAAAGTCTCCCCTGTATTTGGTGCCTGCGATCATGCTTGCCATATCAAGTGATAGGATGGTCTTATCCTTCATGATGGCTGGAAGCTTGCCTTCGACAATCTGGGCTGCAAGGCCTTCTGCGATTGCTGTTTTTCCTACACCTGGCTCGCCGATTAGGATTGGGTTATTTTTGGTCCTTCTCATTAGGATTTGGACAATTCTTTTTATTTCATCATCCCTGCCTATAACCGGGTCAATCCTTCCATTTTCTGCCATCTCATTGAGATTTGTGGTAAATTTAGTTATATTTTCGCTAAAGGCTGAATTTGATTTTTCACCTTGCTTGGCCTGTTTGCTTAAGTCCCTTAGGTTTTTCTTGATTTCTTCCTTATCCACTCCAGATAGGAGGAACATGATATTGGTGAAGGAATCCTCATCATTTATGATGGCTAGGAGGACATCTTCCTCGCTTGTGGTCAAATCCCTTCTTTGCTTGGCATAAAACCTCGCAGTTTCCAAGGTTTTTCTTACCTTTTTGCTATATTCTGTGGCTGGCCTTATGGCTGTGCCCTTGCCTATATTATTTATGACTATTGAGCGAAGGAGCTCGTAATTAGCGCCAGCCGCCTCTAGGGCCTTGCTAGCCTCTGAACCTGTCTTCATTAGGGCAAGCAAGAGGTGTTCAGTGCCTATATAATCATGGTTTAGGCCATAAGACTCACGTCTTGCTTGCTGGGTAAGTCTATTAAGTCTATTGTTTTCCATAATGCTCTCCCATATATTTCTTTAAAAATGCTGACCTTTCCTGGTCGAAATTATCCTTGTACTTGTGACTATTTATATTTGCTAGCAAATAGTCGATTTGGTCATTGTCAAGAGATGTATCATACTCTAAAATCCTGTATTTCTTAAGGTCATAGAGGTTTTGAGCTAGATTTTCCCTTGATTCTACTAAATTATTTGCTAGTTGGTTTTCAATTATTTTTATTTCTTCTCTTACTTTTCTATCGTCTATATTGTTTAAAATCTTGTAATCTCTTCTAAATCTTCTCTCATTTTTGACAATGCTAGCCAAGTCATTTTCCACACTTGCTAGATATGAATAGACATCTTCCCTATAATTGCCATAGTTTTTAAGCAGATAGACCTTATCTGCGTATGATTTTAGGCCCTTAGGGATGTAATGTCTTGGGAACATGCCAGCATAGACCATGGCTTGCTTAAAACCAAAGTAGGTCTTTGAATTGTCAATAAGGCCAAAAAGGAAGGCCTTTATGGCTATTTCTAGACCATTTCCAGAATTTCTCGCCCCACTGGTAAGGTAGCCATATTCGCCAGAAAAGGCGAAATCCAAATGTTCATCAAGGACCTTTTCAATCTCATTTGCCCTCATATAGGCTGAGTTAAGATCCAAGTCAAAGCCTGAAATATTTATAGAAAGATGGTCCCTGTCATTAATAACCAGGGTCGTATCTCCCTCAAAAACCACTCCGATTTGGGCAAGCTTGTCTGTGGCATCCTCGCTTAAGATCATCTGGTCAATTAAACTATCGATTGTTTCATCGTCAAGGTCGCTTAGGAGAAGGAGCTTGTCATAAAAGATATTTTTAAAGATATCAAGAATAACCAGGCTCTCGTCATAGGTCATAGTTGTTGGAAAATCATAACCTTTGAGATTTCTCCTTAGAGAAAGATTGGAAGAAATTATTATATCTTTGCTAAATTCTTTCAATTTTTCACCTTCATATTTAGTTGTTCAATTTCTTCTTTTATATTGGCTGCAAGCTCGTAATCCTCTGTTTCAACCGATTCGGCAAGCTTTTGGGAAAGGTCTTTAATCCTTTCAGCGACCTGTCTAAATTCTCTTTCTGCCTTAGGAAAGCGGCCCTTGTATTCTGATAAATTATTGTAGGTCTTAAGGACCTTTTCAGTTAAATTTTTATTCAGATTATAGCAATGAGGGCAACCAAAGATTCCCTCCCTGATATTTGACTCAAGATTGCCACAATAAGGGCAGGCCTTGTCATCAAGGTTCATAATATATTCTAAATCTTTGTTATTTTGATTAAATTTATATTCATAATAAGAATTAATCACTTCATCAAGACTAGGAACGAAATTTTTGATAAGGCCTTCAAGAGCCTTGGGATCAAAATTAAGATTTTCAGCAGGAATCTGGCTCACATCCTCATCCTTAGGAAGCTTGGCGTATTTTTTAACGCAATCCTGGCAGAGGTGGATGTCATGACTATTGCCATTAAAAATCACCTTAAGGCTTACAGTCGCATCTTTTCCGCATTTATCACATTTCATAATTAACTCCTCGCAAGTATACTTAGAAGAAGGCTTCTTACAATACTTGATCTAACTTTATTTCTACCCCTTGGCTCTATATCGACCAAAGATTTATCGCTAGTGGCATATTTTGCCATCAAAAGTTCATTTTCAGTCAAATACTCCCTCTCAAAAAGATCATCAAACAAGCTATAAGCATTGGATTGACTCATTTCCTTCTTAAGATTCTTTGACAAATAACTTATATAATCATCCTCTTCGACAATGGTTATAATCTTAATAAAACCATTACCACCACGCTTACTTTCGATAAGATAGCCATTATAAGGGGTAAATCTAGTAGATAAGACATAATTTATCTGACTAGGCGAGCAATCAAACCTACTAGCCAAGTCATTTCGCCCAATCTCAAGAGCCCCATCGACGCTATCTTCAAGCATGAGTTTCAAAAATCTTTCAATCTGATTAGTAAGACCAGCCATAAAATCACCTTCAATCTTTCTAATATTATAAATAAAATCTTAATCATGGCAAAATTAAGATCCTAGTAAAGGCCAAAAGATACTGACTATCCCTGACCATCATCTGTTAAATAAAAGAAGCACTTGCTTCTTAGGTAAATTATACTAGATAAGTAGGAATTTACAATTTTTTATCCAAGATAAAAATATTTTAGGGGTGTTTCCCCTAAAACCCCCTTTTTATTATCCAAGATAATATTATTATTTACTTTAATTCTTCGTATTGTCATCTCATGATGAATTGTTGTCATCAAGCTGATGACTTCGACTAAAGGAGGGGCGAAGGGGGCGGCCGATGCCCCCTCATGCCCCTCCTTAAACCTCCCCATTTCACCCCCTCTCGGCTCCTAAAGCGGAGTGCAGAATAGGAAGATTTTTTTCAAAAATCTTCTTTAGTATGACGGATTACTTCGTATTTAACTATCCTTATTCTTACAGATTTAAAATCATAAGTCCCCTAAAAATCACAATCTAGTCCAACTAAGCTTTTTATACTTACTTACTGTCTTAGTAACTACAATATTTTTATTTAAGTATGGTTGTCAGTGTGATTTTCTTAACGGTGACTTCTGCTTTTAAATCTACCCATAGATTAGTATCTTATACCAACTCATCGCGATGTTTGCAAAGGCAAACGAGCCTTAGGTCTACCTTGACGTCCAGATTCTCTCAGAATACAGAATAATTCTCCCAAGGTCGGGAGATTTTGTAAATGGAGATGCCGTTAAGAAAATTTCCTGACGCACGAGTACAAATAAAGAGTCTGTAACTACTGAGATGTAGAGTGTATACAAAATAAATATTTGGGCTAGATTGAGATTTTTAGACATCGGAATGTCAAAATCAGCTTGAATTGGTCTAGCTTTTACGAAGAGATCTGTCTACAAAGAGTGGCTTGCCGAAGGCAAACTTCTGTTTATGCTCCCCGCTTTAGGGGCCGCCTGGGGGTGTAACGGGGAGGGGGTGCAAGGGGGAGCCCGATGAGGGACCATGCGGAAGGTCCCTTGGGGCTCCCCCTTGAGACGAAGATTCAATAGTAAATAAAAATATTAATTACATGATAAGATAACGAAGAAATAAAGTCTATAATACCATTATCTTGGATAATAAAGAAAATATTATTATCTAGGATAAAAAAAGGGATTATTAAGGGAGCCACTCCCTTAATCCCTTCTTCTATTATTACCAAACAATAATATCAATCTTAAAAACTGCAAGGCAGTTGTTATAGTAGCTGCCACATAGGTAAGCGCAGCTGCCCCTAGCATTTCTTTTGCTCCTGGTATTTCGCTTGCTTCTAGGATGTTTGCCCTTTCTAATACTGCTAGGGCCCTTTTGCTGGCGTTAAATTCTACCGGTAGGGTTATCAGTTGAAATATGAGGGTTAATGAAAATAATACTAGGCCTATGCTTACTAGTTTTGGCATGGATAGGATTAAGCCTCCTATTAAAACTGGCATGGATAGTCTTGATCCTAGGTTTACTGCTGGGACTATGAAGGATTTTATTTGTAAAGGCAAATAGCCTTCCTTATATTGGATAACGTGGCCTATTTCGTGTAGGCTTACGGCAAGGCTTGCTATTGATGAATCGGTAAAGGACCCATCTGATAAGGCTACTTCCTTTGTGACTGGGTTGAAGTAATCAGAAAGTGATCCCCTCACCCTTTTGATTGTGATATCATTGTAATTATTATAATCTAGGACCATCTGTGCAGCCCTTGCTCCAGTTATGCCCCTTTTTGATTTAATTTTCTCGTATTTTCTATATTTGCTTTGTATGTTTGCCTGGGCAAGCATTGATATGACAAAACCTATGAGGACTAAGATCATAGTCTTGTCAAAATAAAATCCATATGGATACATAATTATCTCCCTTTCTATTTTTTATAATTAATTAACTTATTTAGTCTGTTCGAAGATTTCTTCAAAAGCTGTGTCTAAATCTGTAAGCTCTCCCTTTTCAGCTAATCTTACGCCATCAAGAAGAAATTCACCTAACTGATCCCTACTAAGGTCAGCTAGGTCTACCGGCTTTTTGACCTTGGCTGCAAAGGGCATGCCCCCATCTACTATTACCTGCCTGTAGAACATGTCGACTGCTGTGGATGCAGAAATTCCCATCTTTTTAAAGATGGCCTCAGCCTTTTCTTTTATTTCTGGTTCAAGTCTTACAACTAGGTTTGATGTCTTGGCCATGATTTCCTCCTTTTTTCTTATTATATGACAAAAGGGATTTTTGTAAAACATTTGTATATATATTTTCTTCTTTGTTTTTGTTCTTTAATGTGGTATAATATTTACAATATTATTTTCAAAGGAGAAAGCATGATTAAAATAGATACTAACATGGTAATTTATGCCATGGATAAGGATAATAAGGAAGCTGCTAGGGCTAAAAGTGGAGACAGGGTTCGTTTTGAAACTCTTGATTGTTTCTCATGCGAGGTAACTAGCGAAGACCAAGAGCTTAGTGGGGTTGATTTTGACAAGGTAAATCCTGCCACAGGTCCACTTTTTGTTGAAGGAGCCATGCCAGGTGATGTCTTAAAGGTGACTATTGAAAAAATCGAAGTGGTGGACCAAGGTCTTTCCATGGTTGAAAAGGGTCTTGGTAGACTTGGTGATAAGATTGACATGCCTAAGGCTAGGATGGTCGATGTGAAGGGAGATAGGGCTTATTTTAGGGGACTAGAGTTTCCTCTAAATAAGATGGTTGGTGTAATTGGAACAGCTCCAGCAGGAGAAGCCATACCAACAGGTGCACCACACGATCACGGTGGAAATATGGACTGTACCCAGGTTAAGGAAGGGGCTATTTTATACCTTCCAGTAAATGTAGAAGGAGCTCTCCTTGCCCTAGGCGACCTCCACGCTGCTATGGGTGATGGAGAAGTAGGCGGTTGTGCCCTTGAAATCAATGGGGCAGTTGAGCTTAAGGTGGAAGTTGTGAAGGATTTTGCCTACAAGACTCCAATGATAGATGTAGACAATAAATATATCACCATAGGCTCAAGAAAGTCTATTGATGAGGCAAGTGACCTTGCCCTAGCTAATATGGCTGACCTAATCATGAAAAAAACTGACCTAGATTTCTATGACACAAATATGCTCATGACCATGGCAGTGGACCTAATCTCTTGCCAGGTGGTAAACCCAAATATGACCATGAGAGCAGAAATATCTAAAGATATCTTTAAATAAAATAATCTCCAAGCTGAAATTATTGAAAATCTAGCTTGGAGATTTTTTATTTGGATTTTATATAAGTTTCATAGCTAGGCTTTGAGTTAACTATAAAAAAGTCTTTCATCATGCTTGCCAAGGGGTCTGTCGTGTCTGCCTCAAAGTAGATTTTATCATTTGTTTTGTAAGCTTCTAGAAGGGTGGCCCCTATTAAATTTTTTGGATTTTTAAGGTCAAAGCCTGATATATAGGCTATTTCGTCAGCTTCTAGGAAGGCTGCAAAGATAATTTGACCTTTTTCTTCATAATATAGGGCATTTTCTGGGATTGTACATGCAAATTCTTCTAGGCCCAGGCTTAGGGGGTTTATGCTTTGGTGGGTTTTTTTGTAATAATCATAAAGAAGCTTTAGACAAGTATGGTAGGATTTTTGGCCCTTTGTGGTCTTTTTAAGCTTTAGATCCTTATCGATGAGGGGGTTTTTTAGGTCGGCTTTTCCTACTTCTAATTCGTAGGTTACTCGCCTTAGTCTAAAGCCGCACTTTTTTATAAAAGCTATGACATCTTCCTGATCCGAATAAATGCCTATTTGTAAAGCCTTGCCGGATTTTTTTATTAGCTTATCAAAGTCTTCTGGCTTTATTTGACTCATGTCTTTTATTTTTATGTAGAGGTTCTTTGAGTGAAATTTATTTGTGTAGGTTTCCATAGCTTTCCTTTAAAAAATTAAAGCTCCCAGCTGAGAGCTTTTTGCTTTATTTTTATGAAAATGTAAATGAGCCTAGTGGGTAGATTTCAAAATCTAGGTCTTCTGATTTAAAGTATCCTTCTTTGGCATAGACCCTATTTGTCATGACGTAGGCGCCATCGTTTATGAAGATTTCTAGAGATGACCTGTCTGAAAATATTCTTAAGCTTGTGATTTTGTCTATTTTTATGAGCCTTTCATCTCTTCCTGAGCCAGATTCGCCCATTTTTAGGGCTAGGATACCGTCTTTGTAGGCTAGAGTCACATCTTTTCTTAAATTTATTTTAAAATCGCCCTTTATATTGTAAGCGAATCCTTCAAAGGTCAATTCTTCATATACTTTGCCTTTTTCTAGGTCTATTTTTGAGCCTCTTAGGGCCTCTAATTCCTTGATTGGTTCTTGGACTAGTCTTTGGTTTTTAATTTTTAGCTCTCTTGGTATAGTCAGGGCATGTTGCCATTTGTATTTGACTGATGGGTTGGTGTAGTCTGCATCTGGGATTCCCATCCAGCCTACAAGAATCCTTCTGCCAGCTTCATCCTCAAAGGTCTGTGGGGCGTAGAAGTCAAAACCGTAGTCAAGCTCTTCAAAATCTCCCAGCTTGTAGGTCTTATTTTCTAAATCTAGGTCTATGAAAAAATATCCTGACTGGTAAATGTTTTGAAATTTATATTTTTCACTTGCAAGACCCTGTGGGCAGCAAATTAGGATTTGATTTTCACATAGGTCAAAAAAGTCTGGGCACTCCCACATAAAGCCAAAATCATAATCTGTCTCTATCCTCATGTGGTAGGTAAAATCTTTTAAATTTTCTGATTTGAAAACTAGTACCATGCCCTTATCAGCCTTGGACCTGGCTCCCAAAAACATATAGTAGGTCCCATCTTTCTTGTAGATTTTAGGGTCTCTTACGTGCTTGGTCATGTCTGCTGGATAATCATCATTATCCATTATGAGGATTTTTTCACCATAGCTGTAGGCATCAGAATCTATCTTTAAGGTGTTGTGTTCTCTACCTTCGTTGATGCCATCAAAGTCGCCCGGGTATTTTACATTGCCTGTATAAAAGAATGAAAGCTTATTATCTTCTATGAAGGCTGAACCTGAGTAGGCACCATTCTTGTCATACTTACTATCTGGAAAGATAAAAAAATCTTCTCTCTTATAATTTATAAGGTCAGGACTTGAAACATGGCCCCAGCCTATATCTCCCCTATTTTCATCAAGGGGTGAGGCTTGGTAATAAAAATGATAGGTCCCATCTTTCTGGCAGAGACCGTTTGGGTCATTTAGCCAACCTGTCTCTGGATAGATGTGATAAGCTAGAAGAAGCGGATCTTTTTCCACTTCTTCCTTCATTTTTTGTAATTTCCCGTAATTTTCTTGGTAGATTTTCCTATCAAGCATTTTTTATCTCCATTATCTTGGCAGCCTTATCTCTTAGGCCCTGTTTAAATTTGATATCCATATCATCTGAATCCATTATAATTACCATGGTTTGGTCAGATAGGCCCTTGGATTTGATAAGGTCTGGGTCAAATTCGATTAGTAGGTCGCCTGTTTTTACCTTATCGCCATCTTTTACATGTTTAGTGAAACCCTGACCATCTAGGGAAACTGTGTCTACGCCAATGTGGATTAGGACATTGATGCCATCAGCGGAAGTTAGGGTTACGGCGTGGCCTGTTGGGAAAATTGATGCAACTTCACCGTCAAATGGGGCATATACTCTTCCCTCGCTTGGATTGATGCAAACCCCATCGCCCATCATCTTTGATGCGAAGGTTTGGTCAACTGATTGGCTGACATTAAAGACCTCTCCCTTTACAGGGTTAAAGATTTCGATTATTTCCTTTTTAGCTGGTGCGGCTTTAACTTCTTCTTTTTCTACTAGTTTTTCTTCTGTTTTTTCATCCTTTTTAGGCTCAGCTTTTGGGGCTGGCTTTTCCTTTGCTGCAAACATATTTGACTTGCCAAAGAAAATTGTAAGACCAAAGGCAACAACCATTGCAATTACAAGGCCGATTATAAAGTCTAGCCAATTTTCTGGTCTAATTGAGATGATACCAGGGATACCTGCAGCTCCTAGGGCAATGGCAAGTACATGTCTTAGGGCAATATAGGCAGATCCTGCTGCAGAACCAATGATTGCAGCAATAAATGGATATCTTAGCCTTAAGGTAATACCAAACATAGCAGGCTCTGTGATTCCAAGCATGGCTGATACACCTGATGCGGCAGCGGTTGATTTCATTTTTTCATTCTTTGTTGTAAGAAGAACAGCTATAACAGCAGCTCCTTGGGCAACGTTATTCATTGATGCTGTTGGGAAGATAAAGGATCCGCCTGACACAGCCTGATTTGCAATAAGTTGGGTCTCAATTGGTATAAAGGAGTGGTGCATACCTGTAAGGGTAATTGGTGCATAAAGAAGACCAAAGATTGCCCCGCCCACAAAACCAAGTTTGGTGTAAATAAAGGTGATGGCATTTGTAAGCATATCACCAGCGTTTCTCATGATTGGACCTACTAGGATAAAGGTAATAAAACCTGTAATTAGGGTCGCTAGAAGTGGGGTTGTTAGGTTATCTAGCCAGATTGGGGTCTTATCGTGGAGGAAGTTTTCAATCTTTGCTAGTATCCAAGATACGGCAAGAACTGGTAAAACTGTTCCTTGATAGCCAACTGCTGGTATAGCAAGGCCTAAAATATTCCAAACAGGCACATCAGCAGGGGCTGTTGTACCTAGGGCATAGGCATTTAAAAGCTCTGGGTGGACCATAATCATACCCATGGCAGCTCCTAAAAATGGATTGCCTCCAAATTTCTTAGTTGCAGAAAAGCCTATAAGAACTGGTAGGAAGGCAAAGGCTGCTGATGAGAAGACGTTGATCATATTAGCAAGGTCTGCTATTTGTGGATATAGGCTAATAATCGAATCTGTCCTGCCATTAAAAAATGGACTGGTTAAGATATTATTGATACCCATCAAAAGACCGGCAGCAACGATAGCTGGAATGATTGGAACAAATATATCTGATAAAACCTTGACCCCTCTTTGGAGGATATTGCCCTTAGGCTCATCGCTATCCTGGGCCGATCCGCTTTCTCCAACGATTTTTCCAACCTCTCCTGTAACTAGGTTGACCTTGCCAGGTCCTAAGATGACTTGGTATTGGCCATTTGCAATGTTTGTGCCTTGAACACCTTCTAGGTCATCGATAAAATCTCTGTCAATCTTATCAAAGTCCCTTAAGACTAGCCTAAGTCTTGTGGCGCAGTGCTGGTAGGATATTATATTATCCTTGCCGCCAACCTTGTCGACGATAATTTTCGCCAATTCTTGATTGTTCATAATAATTCCTTTCGTAAAAGTTGAACAATATTTATAAATCTTAATAATGATAAAAATTTATAAATATTATCTCTTGTAATAATTATAGCATTAATTACCATGATAATGCAAAAGTTTTCAAGGAAGTTTAAGGCAAAAGAAAGGCCGGATTATACCGGCTTAGATTATTGATAAAGTGACAAAATCCAAAAGGAAGCGTTCCGTTCGGAAGAAATTTCAAGAAATTCAAATTGAAATAATCCGCCCGTAAATCGCACTGTTTGAGCGTAAGCGAGTTTGCGATTTACAGGATTATGAAATTTAGAATTTCTAAATTTCTGTAGTCGGATAAGCGTTTTTGGATTTTGTCTATTGTCTGAATTAGATTATCCTAGCTAATTTTCTATAAATTAAGGGCCCTGTCCACGTTTCTGATGAAATCTTGGACGTTTGTTACCATGGATACTGCTGTGACTGTACCCCTGTCTGAGAGTTTGTTTACAGCAAATTCTTGGATATCGATGGTATACATATAAACAGGTCTGACCTTTTCATCAAAGATATTATAAGATGGGGTCATGTTGCCTGTGGCGATTGTATAAAGAATCGCAGACATCATTATGATTGTAGATGTCTTTCTGGCGTGCTTTCTCATCTCATTTTGGGCCTGGTAGACATTGTTAATTGTCTCAGGTAGACCAAGCCTATCCCTGATGGTGCCTGCAATTACAACAGGTATATCCATCTCCACACTTGCCTTCATAAAGCCATCCTTGACAAGTCCGCTTTCTACAAGGGCCTTGGTTGACCCATATTTTCTGGCAAGGTTGATTGTCTCAAAGAGGTTTCTGGTTGTATTTTGTTCTTTTTCAAAATGTTCTTGGCCCCAAGATGTGCCATAGATTCCCTTTTCTAGGTCAAAGGCTGCTGTTTCTGTGCCGCAAAAGATGGCATTTACATAGCCATTTCTTATTAGTCTTTCTAGGGCAAGTCTTGAATCGCGGTCTAAGGCTAGGGCAGCGCCGACAATTAGGGTCACATAGCCCCCATTTTCCTTTTCGTGTTTTAGGACTTCATAAAGATTGTCATAATCCATGGAGAAGGCTGTTTCACGAGACCTACCAGCCCTAAAGGCGAAGGTATCAACGTGCTCATCTGGCTCTAAAAAGCCCTCTGTCCACACATAAATTCCCTCAGAAGCGTCTTCAGTGCGGCCGATAACCACCTTATCGCCTTTTTTAAGATTTCTAAATTCGACTATATCCACGCTCTCCCCGCCCTCTGTGTCATTTGCTACACAGACTGTATCCATTCTTGATTGGCCGGCTAGAACCCACTTGCCATTTATCTTGAAATATTCTGGATAAACTGATAGGGCGTGGTAGTTTCTAGGACTTAGGCCATCAACTGTAACTTCCTCTAGGGTCACATTTGGAGCATTTTTTAGAAAATCCTGATCAAAATCTGGATGATGGTATTTTGGCATTTCTAGGCTCATTACTTTTCTCCTTCCTGGCTATTTTTATCATCTACTAGGGCCTTTTGGAGGTTGACTACAAAGTCTTGGACATTGGTCACCATTGGCACTACTGCGAGGTTTTCCCTGGCTGCTTCTACCTTGTGAACGACATTTTCAGTAACATCGACAGAGTATAGGTAGACTGGAGAAACCGTACCGTCGGCTCTTTTCCTATAGGATGAGGCCATATTTGCCACTGAAAGTGAGTGGAGCATGGTTGCTATACAAATTATAACTGTGGCCTTATCTAGCTCTTTTTTAGTCTCTGTAAGGGCCTTATCTGTATCACCGATGACCTCTGGAAGTGGGCCGTCATCTCTAATTGAACCTGAAAGGACAAATGGTACATCCATGGCTGATAGGGTTTTGATGATGCCGTCTTTGACATGGCCTTCTTTGATAAATTCTTTGATAGAGCCTGCTATCCTTACTTCATTTAAGAGGTCTAGGTGGTTGTAGTGGCCCATTGGTTGGTTTTCTTGGGTGTAGATATTTTGGCCAAGGGCTGTATTTAAATAACCACCCTCAAGGTCGTGGGTTGCCATGGCATTGCCGCCTAAGAGGCAATCTATGAAGCCCTCTTTAGCCAAGGCATTTAAGGCATTTCTTGTATCATAGTCAAAGACTACTGCAGGGCCAAGGACCCAAACTATATAGCCATCTTCAGAATCTCTTTCATGCTTTAAAAGTTCAAATAAATAGTCATAGTCTCTTGAAGAAGAAGTCTCAACAGATCTGCCTGGCTTGGAGTAGGCATCGGCTCCAAAGGCATTTTTATCGACAAAAATCCCTTCATCTAGATTTCCATCCCTGCCTAAAACTATTTTATCGCCCTTTTTTATTTCCCTGATTTCCTTAATTAAAATTTTTCCATCAACAAGACTTGCCACACAGTTGAGGCTGTTGTGGTCTGGTAGGATAAACTTGCCATCTACCTTATAAAATGTAGGCTTGTGGTGGGTAAGGTAAAAGCCATCTGGGGCTATGCCATCAGCTTCTGCTGGGCATGTTTTAATATTTTCTGCCTTGGTAAATTCTTCCTTAGAAAAATCTGGCAAGGCAAGTTCTGCTAGTTTAAATTCCATGTCTACTCCTTTTTATTTTTAAAATTTAACGTCAATCTTACAAGAAGGCAAGCAAAGTCCAAAGCAAATGGGCAAAAAATCCTGCACATAGACCGCCTATGGTGTGACAAATTATGGCATTGCCTGTCATTTCCTTGGTATCTAGAGCATCCATCATGGCTATGTGGGTTGATAGATAGCCTGACCAGCACATGCATATAGATGTGAAAACTGCTATGTCATTGCCTGAAATTATTCCCCTGCCTGCCATATCTGCTACAAGACCTATGGCAGCACCGGCTGAGCCTAGGGCTGTGATTGGAACGGCTATGGCTTCTGGGCTTTTAAAGCCAAAAATTGGATTTATTATAAAGGATAATTTCTCACCGATTACTGGCAAGAGGGCTATGCCTTGGTTGGCCTCGCCTGTATAGCCATTTGCTCCTGCCCCATTTGTTAGCATAATTACTAGGGTACAGATTAGGCAAACTCCAGGAATTATAGCCACTCCCATGTCTACTCCGACCCTGCCCCCATCAAGGAGGGCTGTGATAAATCTAGAGCCGACAGAGCCCTCTCTTACCTGCCTAAAGCCAGCAGGGATGGCTTTGACCGACTTGGTTTCTACCATCTCTTCTGTCCCGTAATATTTTTTGGTCTTTCTAATCATAAGCCTTACCGATACAACTGATCCGCAAACTGCCCCCAGTAGGCCTACCATGGCCGCCTTTAGGGAGGCCTCAACAGGCAGTGCCATCATAGATGTGACTGTGATAAGGCCCATGCCAAAGGCTGTGCCTAGGTTGGTTAGGGCTGGCATCTGGTATTTTTTAAAATACATCCTAAAATTATCATCCCTAGCCAAGGTGAGGATGGCTGGGTTATCAGACATAAAGCAGGATAAAACTCCTAGAGAGCTTGCTCCTGGTAGGTCATAAATAGGACCCATGAGCTTAGAAAGGATTTTATTTACCAGGGCAATTACCCCAAATTCTGAAAAAATTGCTGATAGGCCCCCTGCAAGTACTGCCACCGCCATCAGGTAGAAGCATACATTCATCAAGAGGTCAAAGGAGGTGAGCATCATGGTCTTGACCATGTTTGTCCCACCCATTATATTTGCCATATAGATAAAAAGTCCCAGAAAGAGGCCCAAAAATATAAAGACCTCGGCGCTTATATCTTTTTTTATATTTTTATTTACATCAAGCTTGTCCATCTTATTTCCTTATGTAGAGGTTTAATTAACGATTATTATCGTCTATTCTCTTTTAAATTTATTAGACTACTTCTACCATACCAATCATATGGCCAAAAACTAGGAAAATTAGCTAAAGACTCTTCCTAAGTTTCTTAAAACAAAACCCAGCTCTAGGATCATCCTAGGGCCAGGTGATTTTTGCTAGCTAGCAAAGTGTTGCATACATTACTGCTTTTATGGTGTGCATCCTGTTTTCTGCTTCGTCAAAGACTAGGGATTGTTTTGATTCAAAGACTTCATCTGTAACTTCGATTGAGTCAAGACCATATTTTTCAAAGATTTCCTTGCCGACCTTGGTTTCCTTGTCGTGGAAGGCTGGTAGGCAGTGGAGGAAGATGGCTTCTTTGTTTGCCATGGCCATGATCTCTTTAGTGACTTGGTAAGGTTTAAGGATTTTGATTCTCTTTTCCCATTCTTCAGCTGGCTCACCCATTGATACCCAGACATCTGTGTATATTACATCAGCATTTGTAGCTGCTTCTTTGACATCTTCTGTAAGGGTAACTGTTGAGAAGTTTTCTTTCGCAATTTTCTTGCATTCTTCAACTAGCCATTCTTCTGGGAAGAGCTCTTTTGGAGCGCAGGCTACAAAATTTATACCTAGTTTTGCACAAACTACCATTAGGGAATTTGCCATATTATTTCTAGCATCGCCGAAATATACGAACTTAAGGCCCTTAGAATAACCAAAATGCTCTTCGATTGTTAGGACATCGGCTAGCATTTGGGTTGGGTGCCACTGGTCAGTAAGACCGTTCCATACTGGGACTCCTGAGTATTTTGCAAGCTCTTCGACGTGTTCTTGCTTAAAGCCCCTAAATTCTATACCGTCATAGATTCTGCCTAGGACTCTGGCTGTATCGGCAACAGATTCCTTGTGGCCCATTTGTGAACCTGTTGGATCAAGGTAGGTTACTCCCATGCCTAGGTCATAAGCCCCTACTTCGAAAGAACATCTGGTCCTTGTAGATGTTTTTTCAAAGATGATTGCTATATTTTTGCCCTCAAGATATCTGTGAGGAACTCCAGCTCTTTTCATGTCTTTGAAGTTTTTTGCTAGGTCTAAAAGGTATCTGATATCTGCTGATGAGAAATCAAGAAGTTTTAGAAATGATTTGCCTCTGAAATTTTTTGCCATAATTTACTCCTTTTGTGTCCATAAAGTTTTATTAACTATATTTTAACATATTTTTTAAAACTTTGCAGTATTTTTTTAATTGCCTTTTAAATCATAAAAAAAGCCACAACATCTTATTTTCTGTCGTAGCTTTCCTTATTTATATCTCTAAGGTCGATTATCCTGTCGGCAATTAGGTCTAGAAGGGCCTTATTATGGGAAATGAAGAGGATTCCAACCTTTTTATTTTTAGCAAAGTCTAGCAAAATCCTGCAAATTTCAGCCTGGTTTATAGTATCTAGCATACTTGTGACTTCATCTGCTATTAGGTACTTACAAGAATCTCCCATGACTCTTGACAGGCAAATCCTTTGGAGTTCGCCGCCTGATAGCTCTACGGGAAACTTGTCTAGAAACTGTTCCCTGATGCCAAAGGCCTCTTTTATTTCGCCAGTCACTTGCCAGCCTTCATTTAAAATCTTTCCCACCTTCCAAGTGACATTTACATTTTTCTCTGGATTTTGGTGGACCATCTGGACTGGCAGAAAGCCCTTAAGGTCTCTGATGTCCTTGCCATCCACAAGAACAGTCCCCCTTGGGGCTTTTATGTAGCCTGCCATAAGTTTACCAAGAGTCGACTTGCCATAACCTGATGGGGCCACAAGGCCCAAGACCTCACCCCTCTCTAGCGTGAGGCTACAGTTTTTTATAATATCCCTCTTCCCATCATAGGAAAAGGACAAATTCTTTACTTCAATCATTTTCTATCCTATCTAAGTCCATGCCATTTTCAGGCAGGGCCCTTATGAGCCTTTTAGAATAGGGATTGGCTAGACCTGCCCCCTTATTAGCAAAGGCGGACCTATCCCCAACTTCTATAATCTCTCCATCATAAAAAATCCCAATCCTATCGGCACATGACAAAGCCATATTTATGTCGTGGCTTATAAGAAGGATGGTCTTGCCAGCTTCCTTCATCTTTTTAAAATAGCTGACAATCTCATCAGTAGCCTCCTTATCCATGCCAGGGGTCGGCTCATCTGCAATTATAAAATCTGCCCCGCTTAAGATCGCATCACTTACAAGAACCCTCCTAGCCATGCCACCAGAAAGCTCTCTTGGATACATATCATCAACATCACTCCCCAGGCCAAAGGACTGGTAGACCTGTCTTTGTTTATGATAATCATCCCTTGCTAGGGTCATCCTTGCCTGGTCCTTGGTTTTTAAAAGTGGGTTAAGGGATGTGATTGACTGGGGAATGAAAAATATTTCCCTGCCCCTGACTTTTTCCAAAAGATCTTGGTCTAAGATTTGCCCCTTATAAAAGATTTCTCCCTCGCTTAAGCCATTGTAGGGCAAAAGTCCGAGGATGGCGGAAGCTAAGAGGCTTTTCCCAGAGCCTGATGCCCCAAAAATTGCCATAATCTCTCCTTCCCTTACATCTAGGCTCAGATTTTTTATTATATCAAGCCTTCTTCGCCTAAGGCCCCTGGTGTATTGGTCAAAGGCTACATTTAAATTTTTAACTTCTAATATATTCATAAAATCACCTGTGATATGAGTAAGGATCTAGCAAATGTTTGACATCTTCACCCAGCCTATTTATGGCAAAAACCAAAAAGCAAAGCAAAAGCCCTGGGAAAAAGGCCAGATGCCATGACCCACCTATAAGGTATTTCATCGATTCTGATAAGATTATACCTATGGATGGACTGGATAGGGAAAGGCCAAAGCCCAGAAAGGAAATGGCTGACTCATGAAGGATGGCGTGGGGAAATAGCAAAATAAGTCCTACAAGCATCTGCGGGAAAATCTTTGGCAGGATGTGGTTTTTAAAAATATAAAGCCTCGACTTACCCATTGCCCTTGATATCTTTATATAATTTTCATCCTTAAGAGCAAGGATTTCTCCCCTCAAAAGCCTGGTAAGGCCTGTCCAGTGAGTAAGACCAATTCCTAAAATCACGCCCCTAAGGCCCCTGCCTGCGGCGATTGCCACAAGGATTAGGACCATCATGTGGGGAATGGACAGGCTTAGGTCAATTATAAAGTTAATGACCTTATCCAGATACTTATTGCCAAAGCTTAAGAAAAGAGCAAAGACACTTGCCACAAGAAGAGCTGAAAGAGAACCCAAAAAGCCAATCTGTATGGAAGTAGCAAGGCCCTTGATTGTCCTTAAATACATGTCCCTGCCAGTTTGGTCTGTCCCAAAAATGTGGGAAAGGCTCGGCCCTTGTAATTTATTTGCAAAATCAATTGATAGGTCTCCTTCATTAATCATTGCCCCTCTGATAAAGATAAAGGCCACAAATAATATGGCAAGGCCAATCTCTATCAAGGTCTTTTTTCTAAGGCTCATTGGAGATTTTCCGATTAATTTCCTATTCATAGGCCCCTCCTAGTCTTACGTCTAGCCTTGGCAAAATTAAATCCCAAAGCCTATTACCCAGATAGACAAATATCGAAGAAAAAAGGACCAGACCCAAAAGAAGTGGTGCATCAGACCTAAGGCCAGCTTCTACAGTCAAAGACCCGATGCCTGGATAGTTGAAGACATTTTCAACAAGTATGGTCCCAGAAAAAAGCTCCGAAAAATAAGTAAAGAGCAGGCTAAGGCCCGGCAAGATCAAATTCTTAAGGGCATACTTGTTAATAATTTCTCTCTTTCTCATCCCACGAGCCCTGGCGTAGGTGATATAATCCTCATTTAAGATATCTTCAGTCTTGGCCCTGGTGTGGAGGATTATGTTTGAAGTCCCAACCAAACTTAAGCAAAGACAAGGCAAAACCATATGGTAGAGCCTATCTGCAAATGATATATCTTCTGTCAAAACTCCCACAGGAGAGCCCATAGAAGCTGGGAAAAGCTTAAGCTTGAGGGAAAAAATCATAATAAGGACCAGGCCCAGCCAAAAGCTAGGGGTAGATGCAAAAATAATGGCATAGGCCTTGATAAATTTATCCCTAAGGCTACCTATATTTGCCCCTGCCACAAGACCTAGGAAAATACCCAAGACCCCTTGCAAAATCCAAGCTAGGGCCATCAGCACAAAAGAATTGGCAAAGCCCTCTTTTATTATGGCAATAACCTCTCTATTATAAATATTTGAAATCCCCAAATCTCCCCTAACAAGATTGGCAAGCCAGCTTAGGTATCTTTCAAAAAGGGGCTTATCAAGGCCCCACTTGGCAATTAGGGCTGCCTTTTGACTTTGATCAAGCCCACTTCCCTTAGCCCTGGCAAAGGAGGCTATGGGGTCAATTGGCGATAGGTCCAAAAGCAAAAAACTTATAAAGGATACTGCCAGAATGAAAAGAATAAAGGTGACAAGCTCCCTTAAAATTTTCTTCCCCATCTTATTCCCATTTCCAATTGGCTATAGAATCTATAAGGGTGTAGCGAGATGAATGTGGCTCAATCTTTGTCTTTCCAAGCTCTAGCCCATCTCTTACAAGATATAAGTGGTTTTCATTTACCAGCCATACCCAAGGACAATCACCCTTCCAAGAAAATCCATTCTCTCCATCCCATTGGGCCTTTTTGAAATTGTCATAAAAGTCTTCCAAGTTATCTGCTGAAAGGCCATCTTCAAAATATTTATCAACCCTTTCATTAGCATAGAAATTAGTATTGTAATAGTCATAGCCCCTAAATTTAGAAGCGTAGGAGTAATACATATCTAGTGGGTCGTAGCCGCCCCAACCAAAGAGGACTGCCTGGCTATACATCTTATCTGCAAAAAAGTCCCAGTCTCCATAGATTGGATTTACATCGATGCCAATTTCCTTAGCCTTTTCAGCGAAATATACCGCGAGATTTTCCCTATCTTGGTAGGCATAGTAGAGGTCAAATTTGGCTTTCACTCCGTCCTTTTCCCTGATGCCGTCAGCGCCCTCTTTCCAACCTGCCTCGTCTAGGATTTGCTTGGCAGCTTCTGTATCTCCATCTTTTATATCAGCAGTCTCCTCATTATACCAAGGAAGACCATCTGCTATGGATGTAGCCTTGGTAGCTTCGCCATTTAGGACATGATCTATTATCTCTTGCCTATCCATGGCTATATTTAAAGCCTTTCTTATAGCTATATCGCTTGTAACGTCATTTCCAATTGGTGCACCTGGGGCTAGGGTCTTATCGTCTGTGACATCTCCTGTATCTTTTACAACTGGAAGGGAGATTCCCCTATTATCTACGGTTTTGACTGAAAGCTGGTGGAAGCCTTCTGCTTCCATATCCTTGGCTGTGTAAGGGATTCTAATAATATCGCAAAGGCCCTCCTTGGCTGTAGCAAGGGCTGCGTCATCATCCTTAAAGAAAATGAAGGTCACTTTCTTAAATGGGACCGCATCACCATAATAATATTCATTTGGCGCTACTATCATCTCTTGGCCCTTTTTCCATTCGACAAGCTTAAAAGGACCAGAGCCTACAGGATTTTCCCCATAGCCTTCCTTGTATTTGTCCTTGCCTACAATTCCAAGAGATGCCATGGTGGTTGTAAAGGAAATGTCTGGCTTTTCTAGGATAAGATTTACCGTCTTATCGTCGACTTTTTCAGCCTTTATGAAACGGGTGAGGTTGATGCCAGCTGTATTTTCTTCCTTGGCCTTGTTATAGGAAAATACTACATCATCAGCTGTTAGATCTGTGCCGTCAGAAAATTTAAGACCGTCTTTGAGGGTGACTGTGTATGTAAGCTTATCATCTGAGATTTTATAATCTTCTGCCAAATCATTTACTATATTTAAATCCAAGTCTCTCTTAAGTAGGGATGAGTGGAAAAGTAAGCTTGATGAATGGCTTGCCTCATGGATTGGGTCAAAGCCCTTTTCCGGCTCAGAGCCGATGCCAAGTATTAGTTCATCCTTTGGATGGCTTGTTTCTACTTGTGTCTTTGTTTCTGTCTTTGTCTCAGTCTTACTTTCATCTTTAGAAGCCCCACAAGCTGTGAGTGCAAGGCTTAGGGCCAAAAGACCAACGACTTTTCCTAGTATTTTCTTCATAAATTCTCCTTTTACAATAAAAATAGGCATAGGTAGCCCGTCTGAGTTTCCTATACCTTCTTAGTATAATTGCTTAAATATTTGCCCCTCTTTAGCGAGGGAGTTTGGATATTCTTATCCCGGCCACTTCTGCGACCTAAAATGCTTCCTGCATTTTATAAATTCTTTTCAACTTCTATCATGGCAAGGTCGACAAGTTTTTTAATCGAATAGTCAGTAATTCCGACTATGATATTGTCATCATGCCTAAAGGGAATTAAGATTTTGATAGCAGGCGATAAGGATACAGCCTGGCTTATCTTTTCTGTGATTTCTCCATATAGGGAATTGGTGAGCATAATCCCGATCGGTCCTAGGATTATATCAGCCTTAGCTGCATTTACCACTACTGGGTTTTCTCCAGTAGCTCCCCTATTTGCCCCAGCCTTTAGCATGGCGCTTGTGGCTAGAGAATTTGTCCCAACACAAGTTATATCAAGGTCTTTGTGGCGGGCCCTTAATTTTGTTATAAGCTCTTTGCCAAGACCTCCGCCCTGGGCATCTATTACAAGTATTTTCATAAATTCCCCCTAATAGAAGATTACGATATTATTATAACATAAGAAAATGTTTTTTAAAAGATTTATTCAATATGAAAAGGGCCCCATAAGGGACCCTTCACATAGAAAAGAATAAGTTAGTCCTTGTTTTCATAAGGGAAAACATAAAGGAATTAATAATGAAAAACCTAGCTAATTTGATAGCTGCTATTATTATAACACAAATTTTATCTTATGCAAACTATTTCATGAATTTTTTTTCATATTTAATCCATGCTCTTTGCATAAAAGCTTTCGTTTTCCTAATTATCACATTCTTCGATTTTTTCTATGTCTTTATTTTCTCCAATTATTACAAGGAGGTCGTATTCTTCTATAACCTCATCAGGGCGAGGAGATACGATCATATCGCCATTTCTCTCAAAGGCCACCACATTTAGGTCAAACTTATTTCTAAAGTCCAAATCCTTTAGACTCTTGCCAACCCAAGTCTCGTGAGCCTTGACCTCGGCCATAGAAAATTTATTTGAAAATTGGATAAATTCCATAAGATTTGATCCAGAAATAAGCCTTGCAAGCCTTTCCCCACTATCTCTTTCCGGGAAAATTATCCTGTCTGCCCCAATTTTCTTAAGAATTCTAGCCTGAACAAGGGATGTAGCCTTAGAAATTACAGTTTCAATACCGGCATCCTTGCAAAGAAGGGTCGCCTCTATACTTGATTCAAGATTTGATCCTGTAGCAATTATAGCTATATCAAAGTTTTTGATTCCCAATTCATTTAGGGCATCAGGGTCTGTGATGTCTGCTTGGGCGGTATAGGCCACATCGTCTGCTAGCTTTTGGATCTTGTTATAGTCCATATCTACAGCCATGACCTCTATATTTTTTTCTGATAGCTTGCGGGCTAGGGCAGAGCCAAACCTGCCTAGACCTAGTACGATAACATTTTTCATATTTACTCCTTTATCCTATAGATATAAAACTTTCTGGATATCTGATTAGTGATTTTCTAGTCTTCATACCAAAGGCAAAGGCCATGGTCATTGGGCCAATCCTGCCTAGGTACATACAAATGGTTATTAAAATCTTGCCAATATTTGAAAGATTCGAGGTTATTCCCATGCTGGCTCCTACTGTGGCAAGGGCTGATACGGTCTCATAGAAAATTTCCACAAGGCCTGCCTTTTCTGTAATGGTAAGGATAAAGCTTACAGAAATGATAATTGTCACAGAAACAGCAAAGATAGCAAGGGCCTTTCTTACTGTTTCTTCTCCTATGTGTCTTTTAAATAAAACCGGCTCATCTTCACCCCTAATAACGGCAATAGTTGAAAGGATGAGGACGCCAAAGGTTGTAGTCTTGATCCCCCCTGCAGTAGATCCTGGAGATCCACCTATAAACATAAGGCCTGCCAAAAGAAGCGCTGTAGAATCCTTGATATTTTCAAGCTTAACCGAATAAAATCCTGCCGTCCTTGCTACAGTGGATTGGAAGAAGGATTCTGTAAGAGAAGCTTTAAAGCTTTCCCCGACAAGGACTCCCCCGTCCTTTTCAAGTATGAAAAATCCAAGGGTACCCACAGCTAGAAGGATAGCTGTAAGGCTTAGGACAAGCTTAGAGTGGGTTGAAATCTTTTCAAAAGACCTCCTCCTAAAAAGCTCACTTGTCACCACAAAGCCAAGACCACCGATAATAACCAGGCCACAAAGGGTGGAATTTACAAGCAAATCATCCCTAAAAGGATAAATACTATCGCCCAAAATATCAAAGCCAGCATTACAAAAGGCTGATATAGAGTGAAAAATCGCATACCATAGACCCTTAGCTATACCAAAAATCGGCACAAATCTGATAGCTAAAATCATAGCCCCGATTAGCTCCACCCCAAAAGAGAAGAAAAGCACATACTTAAATAAGGCAATCATGCCCTCCAGACTTTCGACATTGAGCTGTTCTTTTAGAATTTGCCTAGAACTTAGGCCAATTTTCTTGCCCAAAATTAGAGGAATCATTGAAGTAATACTCATCACCCCAAGGCCCCCGATTTGGATAAGGACAATAAGTAGAAGATGACCGTAAGAATTCCAATGCTCTAAGGTATTGACAGGGGTAAGCCCTGTAACACAAGAAGCAGAAGCTGCCACGAATAAGGCATCAATAAGGCTCGTTTCATTACCACTACGAGAAAAAAATGGCATCCTTAATAGCAAAGCTCCGATTGTAATCACAATGGCAAAGCCCAGGGTAAGGACCATAGGCGGGTTGTGGGTTATATTGTCATATATTTTGGATAAAAAATTCTTTTCCATATTAACTCCTAAACAAAGCCCTTTTTATAAAAAGAAAAGGGAGTAACTAGCTAAATTCTACAGTTTTTTAGCGATTTGTCAAAGGCTATTTGTTAAAAATTAATACAAAAATTTTCATTCTGGGTAAAATAATATATAAGAAGACACAAAGAAAGGATGACCATGAAAAAGATACTCACAATTTTAGCCCTAAGCCTAATGATTTTCCTGCCCAAAGAGGCCTTGGCAGATGAATTTAAGGAAATAAATATAGAGGCAAAGCTCGATGAAAAGGGAATCGGCTCTATAAAAGAAACTTGGCATATAGATGAAAATGACACAGACTATACAGAAAGATACAAGGCCATAAATAACTTAAGGGGCCTTAAAATCGAAGATTTTTCCGTCTCAGCCTTTGGCAAGGATTTTGAAAAAGCCGATCCTTGGGATGTGGACAAGTCCTTTGAAGAAAAGGCCTTCCGCTACGGCACAGTCCAAAAAGACGATGGATACGAGCTTTGCTGGGGCATAAGCAAGTATGAGGATAATGTCTACGACTTAAAATATAAGATAAGCCCCCTAGCTATCGGCCTAAATGATGCTGACATGGTCTTTTTCAAATTTGTGGGAGATGATTTTGATCCCATGCCAGAAAAAGTAAATATCAAAATCGCCTCCTACAAGCCAATAGAAAGGGATGTGAAGTTTTGGGGCTTTGGCCTTAAGGGCAATATAGAAAATAAGGACGGGGTCATAGAACTTAATTCTACTGGAGGCATTGACTATGCCACAGTCATGATCAAATTTCCAAAGGGGACCTTTGCTACTTCCTACAGGGAAGATAAGAATTTCAAAGATTATGCCGACCAGGCTGTGAAGGGCTCTAAATGGGAAGAAAACCAAGGCAAGGCCTACAAGCCACCAATGCCAGTTTGGGCCAAAATTCTAATAGGTCTTGCTAGTGCCCTTGGATTAGCAGGAGCCTTTGCAGGAATCCGTGCCGCTAAGTTATCATTTTCTGAAAAAAGAATAACAAATCTCAAAGATTTAAGAAAGCCAAAGGACTTTGGCAGGGAATATTTAAAAGATATCCCTTATGATGGCCACATCGAAGACTTGGCCTTTATTATAGAAAAGACCTACATCAATTCCATAAGTCTAGCCGAAGACTATGTAAATGCCTTCATCCTCAAATGGGCCCTTGCTAAAAAAATCGACCTGGGAGAGGATAAGTATGGCCTAGTGTCTGAAAAGAAAATTAAAATCCTAGAAAAACCCGACAATATGGGAGCCCTTGAGGGCAAATATTTCGACACCCTCTATAAGGCAAGTCTAAGAAGTCATGATGGCTATCTAACAGACTATGCATATCAAAAATATCTAGAAAAAAACAAGGACGCCCTCGATAATTTCTATGAGGACCTAGAAGACCTTTCTCTTGCGACCCTCAAGGAAAAAGGCTACATCGAAGACTATGAGTACGAAAAGAGCTTCCTATCTTCATCAAGGACAGGGACAGAGCTAAGGTTAACACAAAAGGGCATCGCTCTTTATGAAGACCTATGCAAGTTTAAAAATTACCTTGCATCTTACGAGCTTGTTGGAGAAAAAAGCCAAGAAGAGATGCCTAAGTGGAAGGACTTTCTAATCTATGCCCAAATCCTAGGGCTTGGAGAAAGCTTTGAAAAAATAGTAGAAAGAGATGACTATTATATGAATAATTTCATCTACTACCCATATTTATTTACAAACTCCAGAGGTTTTTCAAAATCCATCAACCAATCTTATGGTGAGGCCACCGGCTTTTCAAATGCCGGCTTTGGCGGTGCCACATCAGTAGGCGGAGGCGGCGGATCCTTCGGTGGTGGAGGTGGCGGCGGCCGCTAAAATTTAAAACAAAAACACCTAGCTAAGGACTTTGCTCCTTCTAGGTGTTTTGTTTTTCTAATTAATCACATTTACTTTTTGCCCCTTGAGAAGTTTAATAAGGTCCTTTTCCTTCTTATAGGCAAATCTCATATTATCCTGGGCGTTGGCCTCCTTGAAATTTACTATCAATAGGAGGTTTTTCTCAGCTCTTGACAGGGTCACAGACTTAATCTCATCAAGGCTTACTTTTTTATTTAAAAAGGGATTTAGCTTATTGGTATAAAGAAAATCCTTGCTAAAGCCCCTGGCAATTATGCCCGAATAGTTCCAAAAAATTATAGCAAGGCCAATGGCTAAGGTGTTTATAATATAAGGCTTAAAAACCCATTGGTAGATGGCAAACATGACTAGCATCATTAGATATACAGCCAAGTCTACCTTGGTAAATTTAACCCTAATTTCAATCCCTGAAAAAAGATAGAGGTTATAAAGACCTAAGAGGGCAAAAACCCCCGCTAAGATAAATATCATAAGTCCTCCTAGTTGTTAGCAGAATTTGCAGCTGCAGCCGCTTCGCTGTCCTTGATATTATTTAAACATATTACAAGGGCAAGCATGGCTTCAGTATAGTCCTCATCTAGGACCCTTAGCTCGTACTGGTCAGTCATGGCGAAAAATACCTTAGAAATCTCCCCAATCTTTTTCCCATCAAGGCTTATATCAAAATTATAATCCCAAATAGATCCCTTAAGATTAATGGTCCCAAAATCTGTCTCTATATCAACCTTTCTTCTCAAAAAACTTAGCCTAGACTTGATAGTCATTTGGCCGCCATCCTTAAAATCTACATAATAAGTAGGCAAAAAGGCTAGGATTTTTCTCTCAACCTTAAAGGCCTCCTTCATATCCCTATCATAAACCCTTGACCTGTAGCCAAAAAAGGTAAAATCCTGGTCTAGATAAAAGGCCTTGTCATTATTTTCATCCATAATCCAATATTTGTCAGTTATTTTGAAAAATTTTTCCTTAAAATAGTATTTTTTCATATAAAACTCCTTTGGTTTTATCGCAATTTATAATATAGTATTTATATTAGATTATACCCGAGAAAAGAAAGGAAGAATATGAATACAATCACTAATTATATAAAAGATTTAGTAAATACCCCATCACCAACAGGCTTTACCATGAAGGCCACAAAATACCTTTGTGACGAGTTTGAAAAGCTAGGCTATAAGCCTTACACAAATAATAAGGGCAATGTCATAGTCCCAATAAATGAAATGGAAGGAAATAATGGCCTACTTTTATCAGCCCATGTCGATACTTTAGGCCTTATGGTTAGGTCAATAAAGGCCAATGGCGCCCTAAAGCTTACCACAATAGGTGGTTTTCCTTATAATTTTGTAGAATTTGAAAATGTCACCATCCACACCAGATCTGGCAAGGAATACACAGGAGTATGCAGGCTAAATAATCCAGCAGTCCACGGCTCATCCGACCCAAGAGAGGCCAAACGTGATGACACAACCATGGAAGTAGTAATAGATGCCATCACCCATTCTGCGGAAGAAACTCAGGCCCTAGGCATAGAAAATGGTGACTTCATCTCCCTTGACCCTAGATTTAGGATAGACAATGGCTTTGTCAAAAGCCGCCACCTAGATGATAAGGCCTCAGCAGGCATCCTCCTTGCCCTAGCCAAGGAAATTAAGGATAAGGATATAAAGATAAACCGTCCTTTATACATGATGTTTACAGTCTATGAAGAAGTAGGCCATGGGGCAAGTGCTGGACACCCTGCTGGCATTTCTGATATGGTCGCAGTCGATATGGGAGTAGTCCATGATGACCTAACCTGCGATGAGCTTAAGGTATCAATTTGTGCCAAGGATTCGTCAGGTCCTTATAATTATGACCTAACAAATGATTTAATAGCCACTGCCAAAAAGGTCGGCATAGACTACGGAGTAGATATTTACCCATTCTACGGATCTGATGCATCAGCTGCTGTAGCAAGTGATTATGACTATAGGCACGCCCTAGTGGGATGCGGTGTAGCAGCAAGCCACGGCTATGAGAGGACTCACGAGAAGGCAATCAAGGGCCTATTTGACCTCTTAGTTGACTTCATCCAAAGATAGGAGACAAATATGGAAAATAATAAAGATAATAAAAATAAACAAGGCTTACTTAGCAGAATTTGGGAATTTTACAAAAGCTTTGCGGCAATCTTTCTAATAGTCTTTGCCATCAAATTCTTCGTCCTAGGCCTTACAGCAGTATCAGGTCATTCCATGGACCACACACTCGCCACAGGTGATATCATGGTCGTAAATAAGCTACCACAAAGCCTAAATAAAGGCTATAAGAGAGGTGAAATAGTCATCTTCCACTCCCCAACCGAGCCTTGGAAGCTTTTTATCAAAAGGGTAATCGGCCTACCAGGAGATATGGTCGAAATCAAAGACGGAAGCTTTTATATAAATGACGAAAAGCTAGAAGAAGACTACCTAGATGAGGGCATGGAAACAGAAGCTACAAGCGAAATGACAAGTTGGTTTGTAGGAGATGATGAATATTTCCTCGTAGGAGATAATAGAGTTAAATCAAACGACTCCAGAAACTTTGGCCCGGTATCCAAAGATAGCTTCCTAGGCGAGGCCATAATGAGAATCTACCCACTTAACAAAATAAAAACCTATTAAAGAAAAATCAGCTCCAGGCAAGTGCTTGGTAGCTGATTTTTTGTGGGCAAATTTGGGATTGTTGATATATTTTATAATTAGAAAACTTGTATTTGTGAGAGTTTTAGTCATGGCCTGGCGAATTTTCTATCGGAATGACAGGGGCTCTTAGCTTTTTAATTAAATATTTTCCAAGAAAAAAGTAGGAGGCTTTTGCCTACCTACTTTTTAAATCGAAAACTTATTAGTCTTCTTTTTTCTTTTTCTTAGTTGCTAGAAGTCCAGCTATTGATATGCCCATGCTTGTGACTATTGGTGCAACTGAGCCTATACCAGTTTTTGGATTTGTTGACTTGTTTTCTTTCTTAGCAAGTTTTTCATCAGCAACTGGAGTACTTACTTCTCCTTTTTCCTCAGTCTTTGGATTTTCCTTTGGACTTTCTGGAGTCTTAGGATCTTCACCTGGCTTACCTGGCTTACCTGGCTCATTTGGTCTATTTGGTGTCTCGCCTGGTGTGCCTGGTTCATTTGGCTTATTTGGTTTTTCACCTGGTGTGCCTGGCTCATTTGGTTTTGGATCTTTTGGATTCTTTGGTCCTTCTGGTTGAGGATCCTTTGGATCTGGATTCTCTGGATCTGGATTCTTTGGATCTGGATTCTTTGGATCTGGATTCTTTGGATCCGGATTCTTTGGATCCGGATTCTTTGGATCTGGATTCTTTGGATCCGGATTCTTTGGATCTGGATTCTTTGGATCTGGATTCTTTGGATCTACTGGTGGGATTTCACAGACATTTTTAGTTCCGATTTCTATAATCTTATCTTGTTTTTCTGTGATTGTCTTAGTATCCCTAGAGACTTCCTTGCTGTTTTCTATCTTAACAGTAGTTTCTGTCTTACCTGGCTTACCTTCTTGGATGACCTTAGTTTTTCCAGCTTCAAGGTTTGGATTTTCTTTAATGATGATATCGTAAGCTTTTTCGCTTTCATAAGTGAACTCGCCATCAGTCTTAGAACCATATTCTACGACCTTGTTCTTTGGCTCTGTTCTTTCTTCTTTTACTTCAAGCTTACCAGTTTCCTTGTTGAAGGTTGTGGTGTATTTTACAGATCCCTTAGAGCCTTCTTCGATGACTTTTTCTTCACCAGCTTTAAGCTCTGGGTTGTGTCTGTACACAGTATTATTACCAAGTTCAGTTTCTTTCACAACTGGTTTAACACCGATTCTTACTACCCTATCTTCTTTTTCTGTGATAGTTTTTATAGTCTCTGTAGCTTCCCCAACTGGCTTAGAATCTTTTATCTTTTGAGTTATTGTAACTTCTTCCTTGCCTGGTTTTCCTTCATTTTCGATTTTTTGGAAGCCAGCTTCAAGATTTTCGTCATAGATTACCTTAGTTTCGTAAGGAATTTCTCTTTCGATAGTCTTTGTAGTTTCACCTTCAGATGGTTTCTTACCTACTCTTACAATTCTCTTTTCTGGAGCTTTTGTTTGTATTGGTTTACTTTCTTCTGATTTAGTTACTTTTCCATTTACGATAGTATGAGTTACAGTTATTTCTTCTTCACCAAGTTTTCCTTCTTTATCGACTACTGTTTTACCTGGTTCTAGAGTTTCATCTACGATATATTCTGTTTCAAATTCAACTGCTTTAGTTTTCTTAGTTTCAAAAGTACCTGTAAAGTCATCACTACCCACTTCGATAATTTCTTTAACTGGTGCTTTTGTTTCTTTTGGTTCTGAAGTTTTTGTTACTTTAGAGTTTTCGATAGTTACTGTAAATTCTTCTTCACCTTCAACACCTTTTTGAACTACCTTGTGTTCACCCTTCTTAAGTTCAGGGTTTACCCTTACTTCTACTTCAAATGGTTTCTTATTGGTGTAAGTGTGAGTTCCATCAGATTTTGCACCAACTCTAATTTTTCTTGTAACTGGTTCTTTTGTTCGTTTTGTTTCTCCACGAACTTCTTCACCAGCTGTACCATTTTTAATTTCTCTTGTTAGCTCAGTTTCTTGTTCGCCTAGCTCTCCCTTTTGATCTTCTACAATTTCACCTGGTTTTAGGCTAGGGTCAACTGTTACTTCAGTTTCAAATGGAATTGGGTCTTTGTCAACAGATTTAATCTTGCCTGTGAAGTCTTCATCACCGACTAGGATTACTGCCTTCTTAGCCTTCTTTGTTACACTTGGTTCAGATGTTTCTGTTACCTTTGAATTAACGATAGTTAGGGTCTTTTCTTGTTCGCCCTTTTCACCCTTTAGTTCATTGCCTTCATCATCTGTGGCGTATTTCCATTCACCTTTCTTAAGTGATGGGTCTTTTCTAACTTCTACTTCAAATGGAATTTCTTCCTTAACTTTTTCAGTTCCATTAGTCTTACCACCGATTTTAACAACTCTATTTTGACCAGCCTCTTCTGTTTCGGAAGTTACAACCTTCTTTTGATCTTTGTCATAAGTTGTTGTGATAGTAACTTTACCATTTTTACCTGGGGTAACTTCTTCTGTCTTTCCAGATTGGAGGTTTTCGTCATAGACATATTCTGTGTTAAATGGTTTTTCTACAACTTTTGTAACTGGTTTTGTACCAATTTTTACAACTCTATCAGTTGCTTCTTTAGTTGTTTTAAATTCGCCTTCTTTAGTTTCAGTTACTTGGCCATCCTTGATAACAAGTGTGTTTGTTCTTTCTTGTTCGCCTGGATTTCCTTCTTTAACAACTTCTTGTTGACCAGCATCAAGATTTTCATCGTATTCGATTACAGTTTTATAATCTATATTTTTCTTTTCAACTATTTCGTGAGTGCCATCATTTGTTCCCTTACCTACTTGGATAAGTGCATCTTCTGCGGCAACTTCTGTTACAGTTGGGTCGCCTTCGACTTTGGAGTTTTTGATTGTCCAAGTTGTAGTTTTTGTTCCAACTTTACCTGGTTTTACAATCTTGTATTCGCCTTTTTTAAGTGTATCTACTTCTTCAACCTTATATTTAAATGGCAATTCTTCCTTGTGTTCTACCTTGCCTTCGGTATTTCTACCTACTTTGATAATCTTTTTAACAGGCTCTTTTTTAACTATATAGTCCCCAACTACAGTACTTGTGACATTACCATCTTGAATATTTATTATTGTAGTCCTAGTTTTCTTTCCTAGCTCACCTTCCTGCTCAACTTTTGTTTCACCTGGAGCTAAGGAGTCATCAAATTGGATTTCTGTTTCAAATGCAATTTCTGAACTTTCTTTTATTTCATGGTTGCCATCTGCTACACCTTCACCTACATGGATTAAGCGTTCTTGTGGTGCTTTTAATTCTTCTTTAGTATCTGTAATTTTTGAATCTTCGATAGTGTAGGTTACTTTCTTAGATCCTTTTTCACCCTCGGTTATGACTTTTATTTCGCCTTTTTTAAGATTTGGATCTTTTTCTACCTTGGTTTCGAAAGGAATTTCTTCTGTTTTTACTACTTTTCCATTTGTACCATAGGCCATAAATTGAGCTTCTGTCTTCTTTGTGCCTACTTCTAGCTTACCGTCTTCTTCATAATAGTGAGCTGTTACTGGTACATTTAGGAGGGCTCCGTCTACTGACTTACCTTCTTCGGCATTTGGTACTGTGGCAGTAACCTTACCAGTTTTTTCATCGATTGAAACATTCCAAGTATTGCCCTTATCATCTGTATATGTTGGTGAATCAATTGTAAACTTACCTGGTCTTCTGTTGTAGTGATCTTCTGTATTTAGGATAACATCTGAAGATAGCTTATCTCCTGACTTACCAGCCTTAGCATTGTAGCGGGCAGTCATATTTGCCTTTTCTTCGATTACGAAGTAGGCATTGACTTCTTCTTTTATGTCCTCATTTGGTTTTTGTTCATCAACATAGTGAGCAACAACTGGTACTGTAAGTTTTTCTCCACCGTTAAATGCTGTAGGGTCTACTGGTTTTGCAGAAACTTGTCCTGTTTTTTCATCAACTTTTACAGTCCATTTATTTCCCTTATCATCTGTAGCAATTTTATTTCCTGTTTCGTCAGTTTCTAGAGTATCTGGAAGACTATAGTGGTCTGGTGTTATTCTCTTACCATCTTCTGTAACTGTTGCAGGTGATGTTTGCTCATTTACTGGGAAGTTAACTTGAGCGTCATATTCTGGCTTGATGTAGGATGATTCTTGGACTACAAAGTGGAACCAGTGGACGTCCTTTGACCCGTTGGTATAGGTGTACTCAAGCGGAATTGCAATAAAGTCACCTGCCTTGGCTGATTTTGGAGGAGTTATTGTAAACTTAGAAATATCTTTAGGGTCTACATCTACCTTCCATTGGTCTTCTGGTGCCTTACCCTTGTTTTCACGGTTGATAAAGTCCATGATAAGCTTACCAGAAGCTTCACCCCTTTCATCAGCTGCATTCATTTCATCAGCTGACTTACCAGTACCACCTGGTTTTTCCGGATCTACAATTCCTACCTTAAATGGCTCGCCTGGTTTTACTGCTGATGATGTTACCTTAGATGTATCATCACCATTGCCATCTTCAAACTTTTGGTCGTAATAGCGTGTATCATCGAGGTTTAGCTTGAAATTACCTATTAGGTTGTAGTGGTCGTAGCGGTCGATGCCTTGCTTGTCAATTGTTATATTAGATCCCTTATGGTTTATGTCGGCAGTACCTGCACCTGTTTCTACATAGGTTCCTGTTTCACCAGAATCATCAGGTGTTTCAGCTATAGTCTTAAATTCTTCAGCTGTTCTTGGACGGGCAAAGAATTTGACATCTAAGTTTTGAAGAGCTTTAAAGTCAGGTGTATTGAAGATTGAGTCTTCATTGATGACAGTCTTGCCGTTTTCGTCTTTTTTTAGGGCTCCTTCTGGCATCTTGATGTGGATATTGCCATCATCTCCTATATAGGCACTTGCTCCTGGTACAACTTTGCCTGTAATAGGGTTATAGACTTGGCCCACTAGCCTTTCTCTTGCATTTTCATCCACATTATCTACCTTGATGCCTGTGTCGATATCTTGACCTTGGACAAAGAATTTCTTTTTAGGATCATAGTTATTTGTATTTAGCTTTAATTCTTGTAATTGGTCATTTTCATTTGGCCATGGGTTTACCTTGTAACCTAAGGCGAAGCTATCCCCAAAAAACTTAATACCTGGGTTGTCTTGAGTGTAATTATCCTTCATACCAAAAGAAGTAGAAGGATTGTCCTTATTATTAATGTGCTTTAGAGTATCTTCGCTGGCTACGTAGTTTAAATTTCTTTGTGTTCTAACACCGCCCATAGTACTATTCTCTGTTGGTTTATATGTTACATCAGGAGATCCAGGAGTTAACTTATCTCCCTCTTCCATCATTGATTTATCACCTTTATCTACAGGAGTACGACCGGAATCAGTAACATAAATCTTAGTATAAGTTCTTTGCCCAGTCTTTTTGTCTATGGTAATTTGGTAACCGTATTCAGTCTTACTTGGTGATGTTGCGGATGGGTTTTTAAGTTCAAATTTAAATCCGTCTTTTTCTACATTTTCATCAGTTTTACCGAGCACCTGATTTGTATCTCCCGGCTGTAAATCCGTTTCTTTATAACGTTCAGATCCACTGTAATCCTTTATTTCTTTTTCATCTTTACCATAGTTTAGGTCATCTGCTTTTTGAGCTTGGCTTCCAGCTTCTCCAGCTCCTTGGGCAGTTGCTGTTCTAGCTTGACCAATTTCAAGCTTTGCTGGCTCGGCCTTTGCATTATTTGTTAATGAAGTTTGCTTTTCTTCTTCCTCTTTTTCATCCTTTGTTTGAGAATTAGGATTTGCCGGATTGTTTTGATTAACATCATTAGAAGCAGGCTCACTACTTATATGTTCTTCTTCAACAACCGGGGCTGTCGTATTGTCACTAGCTTGAGCCACATTTGCTCCCCCTATAATAAAGGAGGCAGATAGGGCTATGGCTAGGAGGTTTTGTTTCTTATTCATAGAATTCCTTTCTTTTATTTACATTTAATTATTACAATATATATTAAAATAATTCTAAATTTACATGTTAAATATCATACCGGAATAGGGAAAACAATTCAAGGACCAAACCCTCTTAATTTCAATACTTAACACGAATTTAACAATTGCTTTAATTCACTAATTCAATATCTTTTTAGTTTTATTGAACATCTTTACCAAAAAGCAAGAAAAAGAGCTAAACACACCATTTTCAAATTTTAAAGATATTGACAAGTTTTTTATCATACTACTCTAAGTTTTGTTGTAGAGAATTAAAAGAAATAAAAAGATTTTAAAAAACCAAAACCTCCCAAAAAAGGGAGGCAAGATTTTGATAGTATTTATTTTACTGATAGCTTACATGACTAGCCTATACGGAATTCTTACTCATCCCATTCGTCAGAAAGACAGGAAGATATGAGTATTCTTATTAATTAAACACTTTCAAATATAAGTAAAACTCAAAAAATAAATCGAAATACCCCGTCAGACGTCATAATAAACTCAAAATAAAGCATTGCCAATCAATCGAAGTTTGCCAAAGGCAAACTTACAACTCACGCCCCCCGCTAAGGGGCCGCTTGTGGGGTGTAACGGGGAGGGGGTGCAAGGGGGACATAAACGCCCCTTGATTTGGGGCGTTTATGCCGGAAACATAGTGAGGTAGCACGAAGAAGTTTGCGTAGCAAACGGGTTTCCGTCCGATGAGAACCCATGCGGAAGGGTCCTTGGGGCTCCCCCTTGAGACGAAGATTCAATTGTAAATAACCAATATTCATTAAAATACAAGGCTATCTTTATAGCTAAAACATTATAATGTGTATTAAAATTAAACTATATTGCATAAAAACAACTAAAAACTAAACCTGATACCCCATCTCGGATGGGAAAACTTATTTATACATATCAAGCTTACCCATCAATTCATCTATCTGATCAACAATTTCCCCGATAAAGTCGATGGCATCTTCTATTGGCTTGGTGGTAGACATATCTACTCCAGCTGCTTTGGCTAGGTCTATTGGACCACGTGATCCGCCCATTTTTAGGACTTCTAGCCAAGTTTTTCTGTCTTCTTCTGTGCCGTGGACTATTTTTTCTGAGATAGCTGTTCCTACTGTAAGGCCTGCTTGGTAGGTGAAGGAGTAAAGGCCCATGTAATAGTGAGGTTGTCTCATCCAGGTGAGTTCTGCTCCTTCGTTTAATTTTACAGCATCTCCCCAGAATTCCTCTAGTTTTTCTCTAAAGATGGCATTAAAGTCTTCTGCTCCTAGGCTTTCACCCCTATCTACTCTCCTATAGACTTCTCTTTGGAAGGCTGCCTCGAGGTAGTGGGTTACGAAATTGTGGTAGTAGGTCTTACCTATCATTGTGGCTAAGACCCAAAGTTTTTCCCTATCGTCTTCTGCCTTCTTTAGAAGGTATCTTTCCATGGTTATTTCATTGGCAGTAGATGGTGCTTCTACAAAGTACATGGACATGTCATTTGATAGGGCATTTTGATTGTCATTTGACAAAATTCCTTGGCCTGCGTGACCTAGTTCGTGGGCGAGGGTCATGACTTGGCTCATGGAATTGTTGTAAGTGGTCATGATAAATGGATGGGATCCATAAGGGGATGCACAGAAGGCACCGGTTCTCTTGCCTATGTTTTGTGAATAATCTATCCACTTGTCGGCAAAGGCATTTTTCATGTAGCCGATATATTCTTCACCTAGTGGTGATAGGCCATCTACTATATAATCTCTAGCCTGGTCAATTGATACCTGTGGCTCATATTCTGGGTCTATGGCTAGTTTTAGGTCTGCATAGGTCATTTCATCTAGGCCGTAGTGGTTTTTGATGATTGTAGCATATTTTCTCATGATTGGGGCAAGTTTTTCCATGATTATGTCAATGTGATTTTCATAAATATCAAAGTCCACATCTTGGCGGGCTAAGAGATAATGGAAAACTGACTTGTAACCACGAAGGTCTGCCATGATTTTTTCGTTTTGGATTAGGGTATTGTAGACTGATGCGTCTGCGTTTTGATAGGCTCCTAGGACCTCGTGATAATCTGCAAAAGCTTTACGTCTAAGCTCTGTGTCGGTCTCGCCTTCTAAGTATTCCTCAAAGGTGTTGTGGTTTAGAACAACTTCCTCGCCCTTGTACTTTATATTTTCAAATTTCATATCCCCATAGCGCATGTCATTGTAGTTAACATATGGGGCATCAAAAGTTGGGGCAAGAGCTGCTAGGGCTGCTTCTGTCTTCTCATCTAATAGGTATTTAGCTTCATCCTTTACCCTTTTTAGGTAATATTCATATCCTGGGTTCTCTTTAGCCACTGCATCTAGGATTTGTGGGTCAACCTTGACTAGGGCTGAATCATAAAAAGATAGAGTGGCTGCAATTTTTGCATATTCGCTGCCAAATTTGGCATCTCTTTTGGCCATGGCATCGTCTGTGGCGTCTGTTTCCTTGGCTATGCCAGAAAAGGTGCCAAGCCTATCTGTAAGACCAGAAATCTCAGCATAGGCCTCAAGGGACTTATAGACATCATCAGCAGTCTTTAGGTCTTTAAAATCTTCCTTGAATTTATCAGCCATATCGCCAAGTTTTTTTATATCAGCATAAAAAGCTTCATCAGTAGCATATAAATCTTCTATAGCCCAAATTTCCTTTGGGTCAACTTCGTTTCTTTTTTTCATGTTAATCCTCCTTAATGGTAATAAAAATTTTATAGATAAAATTTTTATGGTTCTCACAGTTTATCAAGCACGAAGTGCGAAGAAAAACAAATGAGAAACCTTATGTAATTTTTTGCTAATGACGCGACGAATAGGAGCATTATTAGCAAAAAGATTACCTTCCTTTTAAAATTTACCTAATAAATTTAAAATTTACCTAATAAATCTTTTCTAAGTTATTTATATTATATCCCTTTCTTGGCTTTGATAAAGATTTTTACTATTAAAAGGTTTTTTGTAGGAAGTAGTGAGCTAATGACGATGTAATTGCAAAACCCTTGATATAAAAAACCATGAGATCTCTCACTTCGTTCGAGATGGGTGGACGGGCTTTGGGCTTTGTTTTGGGAGATAGGGTTTGATTATTGATTGAGGATAATTTTTAGAATTTTCGATATATTCCTAATGACGATGTAATTACAAAACCCTTAATATAGATAACCATGAGATCTCTCACTTCGTTCGAGATGGGTGGGCGGGCTTTGGGCTTTGTCTGGGAGATGGGGATGGTTTTTCTAATCGACTTTGTTATTTAATTTTTCTTAAATGTTGGTATATTAACATCAACCATGAATTCCAAGAATATTGCATGGTCTCAACCAAAAAAAGACGAGCCCCTACGCTCGTCTTTTTTGTGTGATAGGACATTGCTAATGACGATGAACTTACAAAACCTTTGATATAGATACCCATAAGTTCTCTCACTTCGTTCGAGATGAGTGGGATGGATTTGGGCTTTGTCTTGAGGCATCCCATATCCATGTTAGAAAAGGTATAGTTAGATTAGATTAATATGTTAGGAGAAGATTATGAATAAAAGAATTGAAAATTTTGCCAAGCTTGCTGTTGAGTTTGGTGTTAATGTGCAAGAGGGTGAGGATGTTTTAATTACTAGCCCTGTGGAAGCACCTGAACTTGCACGTCTTATGACTAAGGCTGCTTATGAAAAGGGAGCTCGCAAGGTGTCTATAAATTGGGTTGATGATACCCTTACTAGACTTTCCTACGAATATGAAAGCCAGGAGACTCTTAACGAAGTGCCTGACTGGGTAGTTGAAAAGAGCCGCTACCAAATAGCTGAGAAGAAGTCAAATAGGATCTCTATAGTTTCTGAGGACCCAGACCTCTTGGCTGGCCTTGATGAGGCAAAGATTTCTGAGGCTATCAGGTCTCGTTCCCTAAAGATGAAGGACTTTGTAAAATACACCATGAATGACATTGTATCTTGGCTTGTTATCTCTGTTCCATCAGTAAAATGGGCAGAAAAGGTCTTTGCTGACCTTAAGGGAGAAGATGCTGTAAATAAGCTTTGGGAAGTTATCCTTGATGTGTCTAGAGTAGCTGATTCTTGGGAAGAAACAAAGGCCAATTGGGAAAATCACATAAAAACCCTAAATGAAAAGGCAGAATTTTTAAATAGCCACCAATTTGACTATGTGATCTATAAGGCAGCCAATGGCACAGACCTTAAGGTTAAATTACCAAAAGACCACATCTGGATGAGTGCAGGATCTACCAATGCCAAGGGAGATGCCTTCATACCAAATATGCCAACAGAAGAAGTCTTTACAGCCCCACAATACGATGGAGTAGACGGTAGACTTGTTGCATCTAAGCCACTCGTCTATAATGGCGTAGTTATAAATAACTTTGAATTTACCTTCAAAGATGGAAAGGTTATTGATTTTGATGCTAAGGAAGGCAAGGATACCCTAGCTAAGATGCTAGATTCTGATGAGGGCTCAAAATACCTAGGTGAAATCGCCCTAGTGCCTTATGATAGCCCAATTTCTAACTCAAATATCTTATTTTACAACACCCTATTTGACGAAAATGCCTCCTGCCACTTCGCCCTAGGCAAGGCCTACCCTACCTGCGTTAAGGGAGGAACAGAATTAGCTGATAATGAGGTAAAAAGCGCCGGCCTAAATGATTCCCTAATCCACGAAGACTTCATGGTAGGAACAAGCGATCTAGAAATAAAAGGATACAAGGACGGAAAAGAATATCCTATCTTTGTGAATGGTAATTTTGCTTAAATATATTGAAATAAAAATTTGATTAAAACTAAGGAAATTTATATTCTATCCTTCGCATAAACAAAAATACCACAAGTAGTAGGTAGTAGAATTTAAGTGTCCGTAATAGGTCCCTCGACTTCGCTCGAGACAAGGGATTGTAGGTCCTAAGCATTGGATTATAATAAAAGCAGGAGTCATCCTGCTTTTTCTTTTCCTTTTATGAAATCGTTATTTATTTATCTATATATTCTAAGATTCTATTATAATAACAATCCTGGTGATTAAAATAATATATAATGAAATAGTTTTCATAAGGCTTTTTATATGATACAATGAAATTAAGAATATGATGAAAGGAGTTTGTCTATGGGATTTTGTTTAAAAAAAGATCAGGCTAAGCTCGATGAGTTTTTGACCTTCTTAGAAGATAACAAAGATAGGAAGGGAGCTATTATGCCAATCCTTCAAAAGGCCCAGGAGCTTTTTACCTACATACCTGAAGAAATCGTTGACATGATGGCCCTTAAGATGGGGGTCCACTCTTCAGAAATCTACGGAGTTGCAACCTTCTATTCTCAATTTTCTCTAATCCCTAAGGGAGACCATGAGATTTGTGTATGCCTAGGCACAGCCTGCTATGTCAAAGGTTCTGATAAGATTTTGGCAGAGCTTTCTAAAAAACTTGGCATAGGAGTGGGCGAGACTACACCTGATGGCAAGATTTCGCTTGTGGAGGCCAGATGTATTGGCGAATGCGGCAAGGCACCTGTTGTTAGCATCGACAATGACAGGATTATTAGCCAGGCTGACCCATCTATGGCAGATGAAATAATTGCGGAGACCTTGGGGGAAGTTTATGAAAGTTGACCTTAATAAAATAAAAGAAAGAGGCCTTGCTAGGCTTATTTCCAGGATAAAAGACGATGACTCTTACGAAATAAATGGCGAAGATATAAGGCTTAGGGGAGATTTTTACGAAAAACAAGTAAGGCTTGTCCTTAGAAACTGCGGCATAATCAATCCTGCTGACATTGAAGAATACATAGGCCGTGATGGCTATTTTGCCCTTGCCAAGGCACTTTTTGAAATGGATAGGAAGGAAATTATCCAGGTCATTACAGATTCTGGCCTAAGGGGTCGTGGTGGGGCTGGTTTTCCAGCTGGTCGCAAATGGGATACAGCCTTTAGGCAAGATAACCCTACCAAATACATAATATGCAATGCCGATGAGGGCGATCCTGGTGCCTTTATGGATAGGTCTGTCCTTGAATATGACCCCCACTCCATCCTTGAAGCTATGGCCATAGCAGGCTACGCAGTCGGGGCAAATAAGGGATTTATCTATGTCAGGGCCGAATATCCAAAGGCTGTCAAAGCTCTAGATATAGCCATCAAGGCTGCTAAAGACTTAAATCTCTTGGGCGAAAATATAATGGGAACTGATTTCTCCTTTGATATAGAACTAAGATTAGGGGCTGGAGCCTTTGTTTGTGGCGAGGGTACCGCCCTTATGGAATCTATCGAAGGTAAACGTGGCCAGCCTAGAAATAAGGAATATAGGACCACTGTCAGGGGCCTTCGGGGCAAGCCAACTGTAATCAACAACGTCGAAACCCTGGCCAATGTGGCCCAAATTATCCTAAGGGGTCCTGATTATTTCAGGGCCTACGGCACAGAAAAATCTCCAGGCACCAAGGTCTTTGCCCTTTCAGGCAAGGTCAAAAATTCTGGCCTTGTAGAAGTAGCCATGGGCACCCCTATTAGGACCATTGTCTATGATATAGGCTGTGGAATCACCGATGACAGGGAGGCTAAGGCTGTTCAAACCGGCGGCCCATCTGGAGGCTGCATACCAAAAAGACTTTTTGATACAGCTTGTGACTTTGAATCTCTCAAGGCTATCGGCTCAATAATGGGCTCTGGTGGCATGGTTGTAATGGATGAGACCGACTGTATGGTCGATGTGGCAAGGTTCTTCCTAGAATTTTCTTGTGATGAATCTTGCGGCAAGTGCACCCCTTGTAGGATTGGAAACAAAAGACTCCTTGAAATGCTTGATTTGGTCACATCTGGAAAGGCAAGTGTCGAAACCCTAGATAAGCTTAGGGAATTATCAGAAATTATCTCTGATGCTAGCCTTTGCGGCCTTGGCCAAGCTAGTCCAAATCCAGTCTTATCTACCCTCCATTATTTTTACGATGAATACCTTGCCCATGTTACGGGACATAAAACTTGCCCTGCTGGCAGGTGCAAAGACCTTTTAAACTACCAGATCACAGATAAGTGTATAGGTTGTGGCAAGTGTGCTAGGCTTTGTCCAGTAGGAGCTATTAGTGGAGAGAAAAAGACTAAGCATGTAATCAACCAAGATGTCTGCATCAAGTGTGGAACTTGTATGGCCTCTTGCCCAGTTTCTGCCATTAGCCTAGGATAGGAGGAAATATGCCAAAGATTTTAATAAATAATAAAGAAATAGAAGTCAGAGAAAAAACTACCATCTTAGAGGCCGCTAGAAGGCTAAATATAAAGATTCCTACCCTTTGCCACATGGATTTATCCGGGGTAAATTTTGTAAATAAAATCGCCTCCTGCAGGGTATGTTTGGTAGAAGATTTGAAAAAAGATAAGCTAGTACCTTCCTGTGCGACCTTTGTTAAGGACGGGATGGAAATTTCTACAGATTCAAGCAGAGTTGTCAGGGCTAGGAGGGTAATTGTCGAGCTTTTACTTTCTGACCATCCAAATGATTGCCTAAAATGTGCCAAAAACCTCAACTGCCAGCTCCAAAAGCTTGCTAGCGACTTAAATATTAGGGAAATAAAATATCCAGGCGAGAAGAAAAATCTTCCAATAGATGCCTCTTCCTATTCCCTAGTCAGGGACCCAAACAAGTGCATCCTTTGCAAGCGCTGCGAAACCATGTGCAACGAGGTCCAAACTGTAGGTGCCCTTGCCGAAATCGGCCGTGGTTTTAAGACCCATGTGGGCTCTGCCTTTAACAGACCAATGTTTGAGACAACCTGCACCTTCTGCGGCCAGTGCCTAGCAGTCTGCCCAACAGGTGCCCTTACAGAAAAGTCAAATGTGGCCGACCTCTGGAAAATCTTACATAAGAAGGATGATGAGAAAATGGTCATTGTCCAGGTGGCTCCAGCTGTTAGGGTGGCCCTTGGCGAAGAATTTGGAGAAGAAGCCGGCAGACCTATGACAGGTAAAATGGTCACAGCCCTCAGAAAACTAGGCTTTGACAAGGTCTTTGATACAAATTTCGCAGCAGACTTAACCATAATGGAAGAAGCCAACGAGCTTGTCGAAAGGCTTCATGGTCATGGCAAGCTCCCAATCCTTACCTCCTGCTGTCCAGGCTGGGTAAATTTCATGGAAAGTCAATTTTCAGACCTCATTGACATCCCATCTTCCTGCAAGAGCCCGCACGAGATGTTTGGGGCCATTGCCAAATCCTACTATGCCCAGAAAGTCGGCATAAAGCCTGAAAATATGACCGTTGTCTCAGTTATGCCATGTATAGCCAAAAAATACGAGGCAAAGAGGGATGAGCTTTATAACGAAGGCCTTTCTGATGTTGATATAGTTATAAGCACCAGGGAGCTTGCTGGCATGATCAAGGAAAGCGGAATCGACCTTGTAAATCTCGATGATGATGACTTTGACAACCCTTTAGGAGAGTCAACAGGAGCAGGCACCATCTTTGGGGCAAGCGGCGGTGTAATAGAAGCAGCCCTAAGAACTGCTGCCGACACCCTCACAGGCGAATCTCTTGAAGAAGTCGAATTTAAAGACCTCAGGGGTCTTAGGGGAAGTAAGAAGGCTACTGTAAAAATCGGCGAAAAAGAGCTTAACATAGCGGTAGTAAGCGGTCTGGGCAATACCAGAAGGCTTTTAGAAAAGATAAGAAGCGGCGAGGAAAATATCCATGCCATCGAAGTTATGGCTTGTCCTGGAGGATGCGTAGCAGGCGGTGGCCAGCCATTCCACAAGGGTGACCTCACAATTATCAAAAAACGAGCCGAGGGCCTTTATGGAATCGATAGGAAAAAGACCCTAAGAAAGTCTCACGAAAACCCATCCATAAAAATCCTCTACCAAGAATTCTTAGAAAAGCCAGGCTCAGAAAAGGCCCACAAGCTTTTACACACTTCTTATAAGGCTAGGCCAAAATATTAAATCTCAAAGAAAGGGGCGAGCATAGACTCGCTCTTTTTTGATATAATAAATATATAAATATTTTACATAGATTGATTTAATTAAAAAAAATTTATAAATGCAGTAATTTATGGCCATGAGGATGCTAGTGAAATCCTTGTGGAAGATGGTGTCTTTGTAGACTTTGGCAAGGATTTGTGAGAGGCTGACCAAATATGCCTAAATTTATAAGATGACAAGCTCCATTCGGGGCTTGTTTTTTATTAACTAAATTTACCAAACATTCTAATAGATTGACATAAAGGCTAATAACTGGTATAAAGAAGGGTATGAATTTATTCAATAATTTTTATAATAATAGAAAGGAAATAATATGACTAAAATAAAAAATACACCCGAAAAGAAATCGGGCGGGATTTTAGCTAGGATAGAAAGAGTGGGCAACGCTCTTCCCCATCCGGCTATTATCTTTGTAATCATGATTGCAATTCTTGCAGTGATTGCACAAATTTGTGCATCTGCGGGAGTTACCGTGAATTATTATGATGCCAAGGCAGAAAGCGAGGCAACTATTGCAGCTGTAAGCCTCTTAACTCCTGAGGGCATCCGCTATATGTTCTCATCACTTGTGCCAAACTTCACATCCTTTGCACCCCTTGGAATTGTCCTTGTGGCTATGCTTGGGGTAGGTGTGGCTGAAGATGCAGGATTTTTTGATGCAGGTCTTAGAAGGATGCTATCAAATGTCCCATCCCTCATCCTTACAGGGGCTGTTGTTTTTGCAGGAATAGTATCAAATATCGCATCTGATGCAGGATATGTAGTTGTAATCCCTCTTGGAGCTATGATCTTTGCCCAAGCTGGCAAGCACCCAATTGCAGGTCTTGCTGCTGCCTTTGCAGGTGTTTCTGGAGGCTTTTCAGCCAACCTCATCTTTGGACCAACCGATGCCCTTCTTTCAGGCATCACCAACGAGGCCCTAAGGGCGGCCAATATTTCTGCAAGCGTGGATGTGGCTGGCAACTGGTATTTCCTTCTTGTTTCAACCTTTATCCTAACTATAGTAGGAACTGTCGTTACAGAAAAAATCGTAATACCAAACTTGGGCACCTACACAGGAGACTATGTCCACGAAGATGCCCCTCTTACAGACCTTGAAAAAAAGGCACTCAAAAATTCTCTTATAGGCCTTGGGGTTTTCTTGTTAGTCCTTGGATTTTTGACAATCCCACAAGGGGCTATCTTAAGAGAAGCTGACGCTCATGGCAAGATGACCCTAGATGCCTTCCTATCAAAGGGGCTAATTGCTGCGATCTTCCTAATGTTTTTAATACCTGGTTATATCTTTGGTAAGACTGTAGGAAAAATCAACAACTCAAAAGACCTAGTGGCATCAATGAGTAAGTCCATGGAATCTATGGGAAGCTTCTTGGTACTCTCCTTCTTTGCAGCTCAATTTGTGGCATTTTTCGCCTACACCAACCTTGGCACAATCCTATCAGTCAAGGGTGCAGAATTTTTGGAATCAATCGGCCTATCAGGTATTGGACTTATAATTTTATTTATAATCCTATCAGCCTTTATCAACCTCTTCATAGGTTCGGCCTCAGCCAAGTGGGCGATCATGGCTCCAATCTTTGTGCCAATGTTTTATGGCCTGGGCCTATCACCAGAGCTTAGCCAGATGGCCTACAGGATTGCAGACTCATCAACCAACATCATAAGCCCACTTATGAGCTACTTTGCAATGATAGTAGTCTTCATGCAAAAATACGATAAGGAAAGAGGCCTTGGTACCTTGATATCAACCATGCTTCCTTACTCCATAACATTTTTAATCTGCTGGACCCTCCTATTGATAGGATGGATGATCTTCAAATTCCCACTAGGCCCAGGGGCAAGCTTATTTGTATAAAAATACCTCTAGCTTTAAGCTAGAGGCTTTTTTTATTTATGGAGTTTTTTGGCTAGACTTGGGCTAATTATAGCCGATAAGACCACGCAAAGGCTCACTATGGCAGCAGCTGATCCTGCGTAAGGGACAAGTTCTGGGTTTGACCCTGTCATAAGCATTGGCACAGAAGCTGATACTCCTGCTAGGGTAGACATGGCTACAGCTGATATGCCCTTTCTTTTCATAAAAACTCTCTAATTTACCATCCTTATGTATTATTTATACCTATTAAAAAGCTTGCCAATAAATGAACCGATCAGACTTATTGCCCCAAATATAAAAGTATAGATAAAGGCGCTGTCATTATAATCAATAAAGACTGATGGGACAAAAAGCACCATGACAAGGATTGGATATGCCCAAGAAAAATTATTTTTGTAGCTATAAATTAGAGCTGTAAAAAGACAAATTAGCGGTATTACTAAAAGCAAGAGAAACATAGCAGATCCCGTATCAATCATAAGCTTTGGTGATATATAAAATGCCACAGCATCGATTAATAAATATGGAAGCATCTTTTTAAAATTTTTCATAAATGAACCTCTCTTTTACTAATTAATACCCAAGAATTTCCTCCTCTAGCTTTTTGTTTAAAAATATACTATAATCAAATAAAGGAGAGGTTCTTATGGATGAGAAAAGGAAATTCAAGCTTATAATAATAGCTTTCATAAGCTTGTTAATTGTAGGGGTTACAGGCTATATGTCCCTGGCCAATATAGACATGATAGATGCCCTCTACATGACAGTTATAACCATATCGACAGTAGGCTTTGGCGAGGTAGGCACGACAAATGATGCCTCAGAACTATTTTCGATATTTATGATTTTTATGGGAGTAGGTATAGTCGGTTACACCTTCACAACAGTTGTAGCCATGTTTGTAGAAGGAAAAATCGGAGATTTATGGAAGGGAAATAAGATGGAAAAGAAAATCAAGGCCCTAAAGGACCACTACATAATATGCGGTTCAGGGGAGCTAGCAGAAGTTATCATAGATAATTTTATAAAGAAAAATAAGGATTTCGTTGTAATAACAAATGATCATGCGGACCTAGACGATTACAGTCACCACGATATCCTCGTAATCGAGGGCCAATCTACAGAAGAAGACATCCTTGACCAGGCAGGGATAGCTAGGGCCAAGGGCCTAATTTCAACCCTTGATACAGAGGTAGATAATATTGTAACAGTCCTTACAGCTAGACACATGAATAAGGATATCTATATAATCTCAAATGCCATCACAAAATCAGGCAGCAAGAAGCTAATGAAAGTCGGTGCAAACAAGACCATCTCAGCCATAGAAATAAGCGGAAAGAGGATGGCCTCTCTCATAACCAAGCCAAATATAATGGCCTTTTTGGATGTAGTAACCAAGGTGGGCGATCTAGAGCTAGACCTAGAAGAAGTAATAGTCCACAAGGGATCCTACCTAGAAAATAAAAATCTCCTTGAAGCCCAAATCCCAAACAAAACAGGCCTTACCATCCTTGCTATAAAAAAGAAAGAAGACAATAAAATGCTCTTTAATCCACCTATAGACTATAGCTTTAAGATTGGCGATGTCCTAATAGTCCTAGGCCACGAAGAGCAAGTAGAAAAACTAAGGCACTTGGGAGATGAGATAAAATAGAAAATAAAATTATTATTTTAAAAACCCATATTAGAATTTGTATCTACGAGCTTATTTTCAATTGCTTAATACAAGATGAGCCTTGAATAAAATTTAATAATCAATTCAAAGAGAACATATCTTCTCTCGAGCCATCGACAAAATCATTTTCTGATGTCATTCAGACGAACGAAGTGAGGAAGAATGACATGAATTCAGGATTCCAAATTTAAGTATTTAAAAATATATTAATAAGTCTACACTCTGAGAGAACATTTGTTCTCTTTTTTTAAGTCTTAAAAACTAAAATTTACTTAGAAATTACTAGGTTCACTATATTCTTCTTACAAGTGTAAATTAAGAATACTTGCACTTAGTCTTATTTTCTTTAACTAATCCTATATTCTTTGAAATTTATGACATTTTTATTTTTTATGATAAGACAAAACTTTTAATTTCTTATATAACGATATTGATTATCAGTATGAAAGGAGCTTGATATGACCTTATATAAAAAATTATTTTCATATATGCCTGAGCGAAAATTCCACGGATTATTAGCTGTGATATTATCAGCTTTTGGCATAGTCTTAGAATTTTACGCTTATTACCTCATTTGGATTTTGCTAAAAAACGTTTTTATTGGACAAGATTTGAAAAACTTAGCAAATTTTCCTACTAAAATCTTAATCCTATTTATCAGCTATGGAATTTTTTATTTTTCCGGTACATGGATGAGTCATTTAGCTGGTTTTAGGCTTGAAACTCGCCTTCGTGAAAAGGGAATAAGACATTTGTTAAAGGCTTCAAATAGCTTTTTTGACACCCACGATTCTGGCCAGGTCAGAAAAATCATTGACAACAATGTCGAGCAGACCCATATGATTGTTGCCCACCTTATACCAGATCAGACTTGTGCAATACTCACTCCCATCTTTATGATTATTTTAACTTTTATTATCGATATGTATTTGGGAATATTTTTCCTAATCATTATAGCCATATCCTTAGTTTTAATCAAAAATATGATGGGTGACCAATCTTTTATGAAGATTTATATGGATAAGCTTGATCAAATGAATGCCGGAGCTGTGGAATATGTTAGAAATATGCCAGTTGTCAAAATTTTTAACGCCCCTCTTGTAGGTTTTAAGAAACTTCACCAATCAATCCTTACTTACAAGGATATGGTCTACAAATATTCTATGTCTTGCAGGATTCCCTTCGTCTTATTCCAATGGATTTTAAATATTTTCATCATAAGTCCAGTTTTTCTTGCAATTTTTATGGTAAGCAAGGGAGCAGATCCTCATATATGGGCGGCTAAAATTTTATTTTTCACCCTTTTTATGGGGATGTATTTTGCTAACACTATGAAAATTATGTATGTATCCATGTACATATTCCAAGCAAATTCTGCAGTTGACAATCTTGAGAGTTTATTTGAAGAAATGAAAATCAAAGAAATCTCTTTTGGCAAGGAAGAAAACTTTTCATCCTACGATATAGAATTTAAAAATGTAGATTTTTCTTATGACGGCTCTCATAAAATCCTCGAGGATTTTTCTGTCAAATTTGACCAAGATAATGTCTATGCACTGGTTGGTTCTTCTGGATCTGGTAAGTCTACAATAGCTAAGCTTATTTCAGGCCTATATCCAGTTGATTGCGGGGAAATTCTTATAGGAGGCAAAAATATTTCTTCTTATAAAAAAGATGCCTTAATGGATAAGATAGGCATAGTTTTTCAAAATCCTCAACTTTTTTCTGGCATTTCAATTTTTGATAATGTAAGGCTAGCAAAAAAAGATGCTAGTAAGGATGAAGTTTATGAGGCTTTAAGGCTTGCAAGATGCGATGATTTTATAGAAAAATTTAAGGATAAGTATGATGCAGTTATTGGTGCAGATGGGATAAACTTATCTGGTGGTGAAAAACAAAGAATATCTATTGCAAGGATTTTCCTAAAAAACCCTAAAATTATTATCCTAGATGAGGCATCAGCTGCTGCCGACCCAGAAAATGAATACGAACTTCAAATCGCTTTTAAATCTCTAATTAAAAACAGGACTACAATCATGATTGCCCATAGGCTTTCTTCTATTAGAGGAGCTTCCGAAATTCTCCTTGTAGAAGATGGCAAGATTGTAGAAAGAGCTAGTCATGATAACTTGCTAAAAGAAAATGGTAAATACAAGAACTTCGTAGACCTATATGAGACTGCAAACGAATGGAGGGTAAACTAATGAAAAAATATCTTAAAAACCGCTTCGCTCTAACAGATAAGGGCGCAGAAGGAGCTATAGTTGCAATTAAATATTCAACACTCAAAAGCCTTTCCTACATGCTACCTATTATGCTTTTGATGTATGTCCTCCAGGGCTTGCTTGGTCTTGGTGATATGAAGCTAGCAATTTCAATTCTAGCATTTTTCATAATAGGCCTAGTGATGCTTTTTATAATTAATAAGGACTATATCACAACCTACAACGAAACCTACAAGGAATCAGCTAATCTAAGGATAGAGCTTATAGAAATCATCAAGGAATTGCCCCTTTCCTTCTACTCAAGAAGAGATATTACCGATCTTTCCCAAACCATTATGAAGGATGTAGATACAATTGAGCATGGCCTTAGTCATTCTCTACCTAGTTTTTATGGATTTTTAATCAATTTTGCTCTTATTTCCATATTACTTTTACTTGGCAATTTCAAACTAGGCCTTGCTGTTATTATTCCTATTGGCCTTTCAATTATTTTAAATTTGTTTTCAAGAAAGATGCAAATAAAGGCGACCGGGACCTATTACCAAGAGCAAAGAAAGTCCTCAAAAATTTTTCAAGAATTAATCGATTTGTCTACAGAAATCAAATCCTACAAGCTATCAGATGAAAAGGAAAAACAGGCAACAACCTTTGTAAAAGACCTTGAAAAGAAGCATATAAAGACTGAACTAGGACAAATTATACCGATAGTATCAGCTACTATTATTGCAAACTTATCCATAGCCCTTGTAATATTTGTCGGACTTGGACAGCTTATGGCAGGAGAAATTAATATTTTATACTTTGCAGGCTACTTGTTTGCAGGAGCAAGACTTATTGACGGAGTGGCAGCCTTTAACCAAGCCTACGGGGAATTAATGTATATGGATAGCCCTATAGAAAAAATTAAGGCCCTTAGGAATGAAAAAATCAAAAAAGGAAATAGGGCTGATATAAAATCATTTGATATTGAAGGAAAAGATGTGGAATTTTCCTACCTTGATGATAAAAAGGTAATAGATAAGATTTCCTTTAATGCCCTTCAATCTAAGACAAGCGCCCTAGTTGGCCCATCTGGTTGTGGTAAATCTACCCTAATAAAGCTAATAGCTAGACTCTACGACTATGATAAAGGAATAATTTCTATTGGTAATAAGGATATAAAAACTACAGATACAGCTGATTTATTCAAGCATATTTCAATGGTCTTTCAAGATGTAATTCTCTTTAATGGTTCTGTCATGGATAATATTAGAATCGGAAAAGCTGATGCTAGTGATGAAGAAGTATTAAAAGCCGCTAAGCTTGCAAATTGTGATGAATTTGTAAACAAGCTTAAGGATGGTTACCAAACAGAAATAGGGGAAAATGGAAGCAAGCTATCTGGAGGAGAAAGGCAAAGAATATCAATAGCAAGAGCATTTCTAAAAAACGCAGAAATAATTCTTTTAGATGAAATAGCAGCAAGCCTTGATGTAGAAAATGAAAAATATATCCAAGAATCCCTTAACAAATTGACAAAAAATAAGACAGTAATAATTATATCTCACAGGATGAAATCAATAGAAAATGTCGATCAGATAATTGTTATGAATGATGGCAAAATAGAAGCATTCGGCAAGCACGATGAGCTTCTTAAAAACAGCAAAACTTATAAAAAAATGATAGAATCTTCCAAAAAATCAGAAGAATTTATCTACTAGGAGGAAATAATGAATAAATTTGGAATACGTGATTTAGTAAATGCAGGAGTTTTTTCACTCCTTACTGTAATGGCCACTTGGTGCGGAGGTATGATTGGCTTTGTGCCAGTCTTAATGCCTCTTGTCCCTTTTGCTTGTGGCTTAGTCTCAGGTCCTGTCTTTATGCTTTATTCTACAAAGATAAATAAGTTTGGCATGGTTTTGATTATGGGTATAATTTTTGGCCTTGTATTTTCTATGTCTGGCCATGGTGCAATTGTTCTACCAGCCATAATTATCTTATCAATAATCTGTGAATTTATCTTAAAAACTGGCTCCTATAAGTCAATCAAAACCGCAAGAGTTACCTATACAGTCTTTATGATGTTTGCAGCCGCAAATCTAATTCCTATGTATCTAGCTAGAGATTCTTATGCTAAATCCCTAATAGACCAAGGATATGGAGAAGCTTATGTAGAAAAATTACTCTCAGTAATGCCTACATGGTCCTTCCTACCTGTTGTAATCTTAGGAATGATTGGTGGCTATCTGGGTTGCACCATAGGAATAAAGGTATTAAATAAACATTTCAAAAAAGCAGGTATGGCTTAATGAAAATTGATTTTAGGACCAAGTTCTTTTTGACCTTAATAATAGGTATAAGCACTATGGAAGGCTCACTAGCTAGGAGATACTACTATCTGGGTATCTTCCTAGCGCTCCTTCCCTATCTTTTTGCCCTATATGATAGAAAAATATCCCTTGTCTCCAAGGGTATTTTTTATACTGGCTTGGCCTTTCTTGGGCAAAATATCATGGAAAAATTCCCAAATAGCTTTTGGGCAATGATTTTAAATCTCTATGCCGGCATAGTAATTAAGATACTCCCAGGTCTTATTATGGGTTATTATACTATGACCACCACAAAGATGAGTGACCTTGTTTACTCCCTTCAAAAGATAAAATTTCCAAATACAATCATAATCCCCATTTCTGTCATGTTTAGGTTTTTCTACTCCATCAAGCAAGATTACAAAATCATAGGAGAAGCCATGTATATGCACGATTTAACCCTAAAAAGTTTTTTCAAAAACCCATCAAGGTTTATCGAATACAAGTTTGTTCCGCTGCTTATGATTACATCCCAAACTGCCGACAATGTCGCTATATCAGCCATGACCAGGGGAATGAAAGTAGATGGCGAGAGATCATCAATTTCAAGTGCTCAGCTAAGAAGCATAGACTATATACTTCTTGCCTTTGGAATATTTATAATAAGCTTATTTATAAGGATAAAATTATGCTAGAATTTAAAAATTTTTCCCTAAGCTTTAGTGAAAATGGCAAGGAAAATAAGATACTCGAACAAATAAATATTAAATTTGAAAAAGGAACAATAAACATCATCACCGGAAAATCAGGTGCTGGCAAATCCTCATTAATTAAAAGCATAAATGGAATAATACCAGAAATTGATAAGGCAAAAATTGCTGGAGACTTACTCTTAAATGGCAAGTCACTTTTGGATAAGGATATAAGTAGTAGATCAAATTTCATAGCAACAGTTTTTCAAAATCCTAAAAACCAGTTTTATGCTGTTAATTCTCTTGATGAAATAGCCTTTGCTCTGGAAAATAGAAACGAGCCTAGGGATAATATATATAAGAAGATTTCTTACTATAGCAAGCTTCTTTCAAGTGATAGCCTACTTGATAAAGATTTATTCACCCTATCAGGTGGTCAGAAACAGCTAATTGCAATAACTTCTGTAGCTGTTATGGATAATGAGATCTATATCTTTGATGAGCCTTCAGCATCCCTTGATAAAGAGTCGATAAAAAAACTTTCCTCATGCTTAGAGGTCCTAAAAAGCATGGGCAAAATTATAATCATAGCTGAGCATAGGCTATATTATCTTAAAAACATTTTGAATAAGCTAATAGTAATAGAAAATAAAAAGTCCATCACATACACGAAAAACCAACTGACTCCTAAAGTCATAAAAGACCACAAATTAAGGACTCTTGATGAAATAAGAAAAGAAGACCTAAAGTCTGATAAGTACCAAATAAAAAATCTCTTTGACAAAAATTGTGATAATACGCAAGATCTATTATGCAAGGATTTTTCTTGTGCCTACAAAGACACTCCCCAAATTTTTGATTTTTCCATTTCTTTTGAGCCTGGTATATATTTTATAATTGGGGCTAATGGTATAGGCAAAAGCTCATTTATTAGAAACCTATGCGGTCTAAATAAAAAACAAAATGGAAAAATCTATTATAAAAATAAGCTTATAAAAAATCATGGAGCCTATATTTCCCTTGTCATGCAAGATGTAAACTATCAGCTTTTTACAGAATCAGTTGAAATGGAGATGGCAATTGTAAGCGATGATAAGAGTCTAATAGAAAAAAGCCTATTAGCTTTAAACTTAGCCGATAAAAAAGACAGCCATCCCCAAAGGCTATCTGGAGGAGAAAAACAAAGGCTCGCCCTAGGTCTTGCTATGGCAAGTCCCAAAGAAATAGTCATCCTAGACGAACCAACATCTGGTCTTTGCTATGAAAATATGCAAAGGCTTATTGAAATAATAAAGCAAATGAAAAATGCTGGAAAAACTATAATAATCATAAGCCACGATTATGAATTTATAAAAAATACTGACGAAAATATAGTGGAGTTTATAAATGAAAGATACTAGATTAAAATCTTGGGGTTTTGAATCCTTCCCAACAAGTGATCCTAGGATTATAAAATACATGGGCATAGAAAATGCCGAAAATAAGATGACTTCTTATGAGCTTATACCTGGCGTCTTTGTCTTATATATTAGCCTTGACAAAAAATATGAAGCCAAAAATTCAGCCTCAAAAGGCAGCTTAGGTTATAGGATAGGCTATTGCTATGAGGGAAACTACTTTACCTATATAAAAGATTCAAAGGTCTTAATAACAACTAATGAACTCTTTATAGGAAGATCTATACCAGAATCGAAATTTTCCTTCACAACTAGCCACAGAACTAGGGCCTTTAATATTATAATCTTAGATAAAGTCCTAGATAAAAACTCCAAGCTCTTCCCTTACATTGGCAAATTCCTCTATAACTTTAAAAATATTAAGAATATGGGTTATGTAATGAGAGAAAAAAGCCTAATAAATCTTGCCAACAACTTAATTCTAGCCCTAAAAAGTGAAGATTTTTTACTAATAAAATTGCTAACCCTAGAGCTAATTTATAGGATTGGAAAAATAGGAATGAATCCAAATAAGATGAACTATTTTAAGATAAATCATACTGAACTCGTTAATGAAATTGAAATATATATGAGAGAAAATCTTGATAATGATATAAGCTTAGAAGAAATCTCAAAGAAATTTAAAATTTCAAAATCAAGTCTAAATGATAAATTTACCAAAACCTTTCAATACACACCTATGAAATATATACAAAGACTAAGATTAATAAAGGCCCAAGAACTACTTCTAAAAAGTAACTTAAGCATTATTGAAATAAGCAATGACCTTAATTTCAAAAATCCATCCAACTTTACCAGAGCCTTCAAGGATTTCACAGGCCTAAGCCCAAGTTCCTACAGAAAAACTAATCAGTAGTAAACCATCTAAAAATTATAAAGAAAAGCAAATAAAAATGAAAAAAACGCCCCTATTAGCAAATGGAAAAATAAGCATCAGCTAATAGAGGTGATTTTTTAAATAAAACTATAAAGTTTTAGCCATTATAAGCTTCTTCATCTACAAATAGATAAACATTTGGGTGAAGGTTTAGAAGAGAGCATGGAAGCTCTGTTGAAATTGTATCATCATTTAAGAGTCTTTTTACAGCTTCATGTTTGCTCTTGCCACTAGCAAGTACTATTAGGGTCTTGGCATCAAATACTTCTTCAACCCCCATTGAAAGGGCGTATTTTGGAACTTCATCCTCATTTTCAAAAAATCTTGAGTTGGCTTCGATAGTAGAATCTGTTAATTTTATAATAGATGCGCGTCTATTTAATTTATCAGCAGGCTCATTAAAGGCTATATGGCCATTTGGTCCAAGACCTAGGATTTGAATATCTCTTTGGCCAAAATCATCTAAGATTTTTCTGTATTCGATAGCATATTTCTCATCATTTTCTGGAGCATATGGTAGGTGGGTGTTTTCTTTATTGATATTTACATGATCAAAAAGATTCTCATCCATAAAATAAGAATAGGATTGTTCATTAGCCTTATCAATTCCTACATATTCATCTAAGTTCACACTCTTAGCATATTTAAAAGAAATCTCCCCTTCTTTTTGGGCAGCTATCAGGTTTTTATAAAGACCAATAGGACTAGAACCTGTCGCAAAACCAAACTTTATTTGAGGCTTTTCAATCATATTGCTAATAACAAGCTCACTAGCCTTCTTGCTCATATCATCATAATCTTTGCATACTATAACTTTCATATATAACTCCTTTAATGGTAATAAAAATTTTATAGATAAAATTTTTATGGTTCTCACAGTTTTTCAAGCACGAAGTGCAAAGAAAAACGAACTGGAAGCCTTACTTTCCTTATAGTTATATAGATACCCATTTTAAATATTTTTACCATCATAGGCAAAATAAAAAACCCGACCGAGGCCGGGTTTGATATTTATTTTAGTCTTGCTAATATTGCAAAATTTAACAAGTTAAATTTTGTGCTAAAGCATCAGACCTTCATGCAATCCGATTTCATCGGATTGTGATAGGTCTTCATAAGGAACGTAATCTTTTTATTTATAATGCTCAGTGATTTTTATTTAAATTACTCCTATTCGTCGTAATTAAAATAAAAAGTCACATAAGGTTTCTCATCAGTTTTAACTTCGCAAGCTGTGCTTGCTTGAAAAACTGTGAGAATCGCAAAAATCGCTTACGATTTTTTTACTACCATTATATTCGTCGCATGTCCTCAAAGAGCCGGGCAGGCTTGCTTAAAATTACATAAATTTTTTCATCAATCTAACCTTCGTGCTACGCACTCGGTTATATTGTGAAAACCATAAAAATTTCGCTTGCGAAATTTTTATTAATAGTTAAATGCTGCTACTTCGAACCATTCTTGTGGGTGGTGGCATGCTGGGCATATTTTTGGTGCTTTTTTGCCTTCATATAGGAAGCCACAGTTTCCACATTTCCAGATTACTGATTCTTCTTTTTCAAATACTGTGCCATTTTCTACATTGTCGTGTAGTTTTTGGTATCTATCTCTGTGAGCGCCTTCAGCTTTTGCTATGTTTCTGAATGCTCTAGCGATTTCGTCGAATCCTTCTTCTTCTGCTACGTCAGCAAATGCTGGATACATATCTTCGCATTCTTCGTTTTCACCATCGATAGCGCCTTGTAGGTTTGTTAATGTGTCATGCCAAATTACTGGCCAAGCTGTATAGCCTTCTGTTAATTCAATTGTTTCTAGTTTGTATTCTTCTTTTAGGAATTTGTAGAATCTTGCAGCGTGTTCTCTTTCGTTCATTGCTGTTTCTCTAAAGATTGCTGCGATTTGTCTATAGCCTTCTTTTTCTGCAGTTTTTGCAGCATATGTATATCTCATGTTAGCTTGTGATTCACCAACGAATGATGTAATTAAGTTTTGTGCTGTTTTTGTTCCTTTTAGTTCTGCCATAATAATCTCCTTTATATTTTTTGTGACTTCATATCACCTGTTATTCATACTATATTATTAATTATACAAATGTCAAGAATGATTCTAAAGTTTTATTCTTTCTAAGCATGATATATATAATCATTATCATTAGCAGGCATTAATTCCAAAATTCTTTTAAAATACATATTTACATAGATTGCCTAGATGTGAGTAGAAGATTTGTTTTTATAATGGATCCTACTCTTGTGATATTGATAATGATTTTCATTTTGAAATATTATGCAGACTAGTGATTAAAGGTTGTTTTTTAATAAATATAATTTATTATAAGAAATTTCCTTTAAGGGTATAATCATATAAAGAAGGATAGGAGGCAATATGAAATTAGATTTAAATAATGTTAACTTAGAAAATTTAAAAGACTATGAAGGAAGGGCTCTGGATGCTTTTGACACTCTTATTAGCAGGTCTGGAGCTGGCAATGACTTTTTAGGCTGGATTGATAGGCCAGTTGACTATGACAAGGACGAATTTGAAAGAATTAAAAAGGCAGCTAAAAAAATCAGAGCAAACTCTGATGTATTCGTATCAGTTGGTATAGGTGGGTCCTACCTAGGTATCAAGGCAATAGATGTGGCATGCGACACTTACTTTGACTCAAAAAGAGAAATAGAAGTAATCTATGCCGGTAATCAAATTTCCAGCCAATATATGGTAGAGCTTCTTGACTACCTCAAGGATAAGGATTATTCAGTAAATGTAATCTCAAAATCTGGTACAACCACAGAGCCTGCCATAGCCTTTAGGTTTTTAAAAGAAGCTCTTGAGGAAAAATATGGCAAGGAAGGTGCAAGAGAAAGAATTTTTGCCACAACAGACAGGGCCAAGGGTGCCTTAAAAGAGCTTGCAACAAATGAAGGCTATGAAACCTTTGTAGTGCCAGATGATATAGGCGGAAGATTTTCTGTAATTTCTGCAGTAGGCCTACTCCCACTAGCTGTAGCAGGCATTGATATAGACGAATTTATGGCAGGTTTTGCTGATGGTAGAGAAAAATACACTCTTAAATCAATGGAAAATGATGCTATAAAATATGCAGCAATAAGAAATATGCTCCATGAAAATGGTAAAGAAATCGAAGTCCTTGTAAATTACGAACCAAAGCTAAAATATGTAGCAGAATGGTGGAAACAACTTTACGGCGAATCTGAAGGAAAAGATGGCAAAGGAATCTTCCCAGCAAGTGTAAATAACACAACAGACCTCCACTCTGTAGGCCAAATGATCCAAGATGGCAAGAGAAACCTATTTGAAACAGTAATAGAAGTCGAAAATGTAGACAAAGACATAGAAATCAAAACAGACGCCGACAACCTAGATGGCCTAAACTACCTAGCAGGCAAAAAAATGTCCTTCGTCAACAAACAAGCCATGGAAGGTACAGCAATGGCCCACGTAGAAGGAAATGTACCAAATATTAGGATTAAACTAGAAAAGGTAAACGAAAGAACTCTAGCAGAACTCTTCTACTTCTTCGAAATAGCAGTAGGAGTATCAGGCTACATCCTAGGAGTAAACCCATTCGACCAACCAGGAGTAGAAGCATATAAGAAAGCAATGTTTAAACTACTAGGTAAACCTGGATACTAAAGGTAGAAAAAAAATCGTAAGCGATTTTTTTGCGGTTCTCACAATATATCAAACACGAAGTGTGAAGATAGATTGATGAGAAACCTTATGTAATTTTTTCATAAGAACGCGACGTATAGGAGCGTTCGTTGAAAAAGATTACGTTCTCTACACCCCAGCCCTAGCTGGGGTGCTTTAAATCATACAAAAGACCTCAGCCGAGGTCTTTTTACTTTACTTATTAATCCTAATCAAATTCACATCACTTGCATCCATAAATACTTGGTCATGGCTTATTACTATTACTAGCTTTCCCTTGCTGGTAAGTCCTCTAATTAAATCCAAGACCCTTCCCTTAACTTCCTTATCCAAAAAGTTTGTCGGCTCGTCAAAGATATAAAGGGACTTGTCAGTTCTTGTGGCAAATTCTACTTGGGCTAGTTTTTTCTGACCTGATGAGCCCTTAAGCTTATCTTTTAAATTGCCATACTCGCTTATAAGAGGGTTGACCGGGATATAAACTAAATCGTCAAATAATATACCTGATGACTTATCTACAGGTTTTCCATTTATTAATATTTCTCCCTCATATCTTCTCGTTAGGTTCATTATGGCCTCTACTAGAGTAGTTTTTCCTATGCCATTATCCCCTACAATGAGGTTTATTTTCCCCTTTTCTATATTTTGGCTAAAAGGCAAATGGAGCCTTTCTCCCTTGCTTCCTAAGCTTATGTAATCTTTTATTTCTAAAGATTTTATCTTTGCCTTATCAAATTTTACAGGGGTCATATTTATAAATTCATAAAAAGAGTCCATGGCAGGCTTACCTGAGACATATTCCCTTCTTGTGTTAAAGGTATCAAGCATAGGATCCCAAAGGGAGCTGATGTAGATTGACACCGCAGCATAAGAGCCTGGGGTCATCTTGCCCTTTATGATAAGGATAATTGAAATAATGGTTGTAAGGGTGATGGCCATATTTAGGGTTCCATAGACAAAAATATTATAAATCACACTTTCATATCGAACCTTTGTTATTAGATTTTTAAAAAATCCCTTAAAGAAATCCCTAATTTCCGGTAATTGCTTTTCCTCCAAAAACCTCTCTTCCTTGCTAAGACTATTAGAATCAAGCAAATAACCCTTGATATTTTTCATATCATCCAAATGATTTGAGGAATAATCCGAAATCTTCTCCTCACTCTTGTAGGAGACAAGGGCTGCAATTGGAGCAATAATCACAAAGGCTATCAAAAGATAAGGTGAGATAAAAAATACAATTATACAAATTGCCACAAACTTTAGGGCGTTTAAAAATATTCTCAAGGTATTTTTGTAGATAAAGGGCTGGACTATTTCAAAATTTTGGCCAAGTTCTTGGTTTATCCTAGCCTGGTCGATATTATAAACCTTACTGTCATAGGATTTTAGCGCCTGATCAAGCCTTTGAAATTGATTAAGGTAGGCCTTGGCGTCGTTTTTCCCAAAAAAATAATCTTCTAGGACATAAAAAATATGGATGCCAATATCAAGTAAAACCATAATCCCAATATGCTTAAGGGTCTGGTCCAAGTCCTTAGCAATAGCAAAGTCAATGGCCCTGGCAGTATTAATAGGAATTAACAATCCCAAACCGATTACTATTAGCCTAATTATCAAAAGTTTTACAAATTCTTTCTTATCAGTCAAATAAAAAAATCTCAACATAGGCTACCTCCTTTATTTTTATATAGGGTCAATATACTTAAGTCTAGTAAATTAAAAAGGGACATGGCTGTCCCAATTTTAATTATTTCCCAAAACATCTCCTATGCCTTGATTTATTGACTTTAGTGCCCCATCTTTGTCAAGGTGGCTTGCAAAAATTCTCGATAATTTTATTGAATTTCTATAGTTTTCATCTCCCAATTCATGTTGGCATAAAAATTTCAGATAATATAAAAATGCAAACATCTCGCTATGATTAGAATATTTTGCAAAAGATATAGCTTCGTTAATTTTTTCTAAGCCATTAAGAGAATCCCTCTCTATATCCATGACATTAACAAGTGAGTAGTAGGCAATTAATTTTATAAGACTTTCGTCGTTTTTATCTATTATGGATGATAAAATCTCTTTCCTATCAATATTTTTAAAATAAGCTTTATTATTACAAACATTTATAAGAAGTCTTGCTTCTAAAAAGCTCAAATCTCTAGTTAGTATATTGTTTTTATTTATCCTAGCGCTCGTGATATCCTCAAACTCCTCTGTTAAACTAAGTAAAATTGGAGTTTTTAAGGATTTTATAAAAAGCTTCATTAAGGCTAGTTCATAGTCTTTTCCCTTAAAATTATGATCCTTTTCTAAAATATCGACTTTCTTTTCTAATAATAGGATTTCCTCCCTGGATTTAAAGCTAGAAAGAATGTCAAAACTTGATAGAAGTTCCCTATATAAATATTGGGATTCATAGATATCTTTTATGTATAAATCAACTATGTCAGCATCAAGACTTGCTGATAATTTTAGGAGAGTGTCAATGCTCGGTTCCTTTATTAGGCCATTTTCTATCCTTGATATGGACCTGCGGCTGATTCCTGATAAAAATGCCAAGTCTTCCTGGCTAATTCTTTTGTTTTCCCTGATTTTTGTAAGGTCATTTCCAAATTTATATATAGACATAGAACCTCCTTTCGTTTTGACTTATATCATACCACCTTAACTTGATAGCTACATTAAAATTAGTCATATAAAAAGACCTCATTTTATCCGAGGTCTCCTTAAATTTCTCTTATAAGCTTTTTATCATCACCTATTTTAGAGTATTCACCTAATCATAGAGCTTCTTAACTTAGTAAAATTGATCCTTATTTACTACAAGCTCAAGCAACATGCATTTATATAGTAACTATTAAATCTATAAATCCCCTTATTTTACAAAACCCATAGATAGGAAAACTTAACAAATATAAAAACAAAAATTATTGCTATTATCACTAAAGCTACCAGTGAATAAATTTTCTCCTTTTTGTTTAAATCAGACAATAAGATTTTTAAAAATAACGTCACTAAAAAAGCTCCTACAAAAACTGACCTATACTCTTTTAATTTAAATATATCAAATATAGATAAAAGAATAAGTGCTGTTAATGCTATAGATATTATGTTGACTATCTTTAATTTATTTGTATTTTCTTGCATAATTTTGCTCCGTATAAATATTTACTTTTTAGAACTTAGTCACACCCACAATTGTTTTTGAAGTTCTATACGCTACATTATGTTTTGATCCCCTACGCCTTATATGTCTTACCTTTTTTATCTTAAATATAAGACCATGCTCAGTTGACTTATTGGCCAGATGATTATTATAATACCTTACAATTTCACTAATCACAACAGTTACACCACCAGCTCCTTCTAGTCCTGGTACATAAGACATAACAAGACCAACTAGGCTAGCAACATCAATCTTATCACCTAGGGAATCACTTATCTGCTTATAGGTAAGCCTTTTTGTCTCATAAGTTGTTTCTACCCTATAAAATGATAAATCAGCTGGCAAATCTATTGTTTTATTGGTGATTGTAGAATAGAGGGTATTATCTTTAAAATTCGCAATTAATTGATTTTTTTCTCCAGTTTTACTATCAGTTATTGTTACGATTCTTTTATCACCTTCATCTTTAATTTCTATATTATTTAATATACTCTGGTTTGTAACTTTTGTTGAGCTTTGAGTTATCGAATTGATTTTTATATCATCTTTATTCATTCCAATATTACATTGGCTAGCAAAAGCTTGGCCAATTGGGCTAGCTAATATGCTAGCACTTAATAAGCAGGCAAAATATTTTGTTTTTTTATTTTTCATAAGTTTCTCCTTTACTATTCAAATAATTTGCATATAAACTTTACAAGCAAATTAAAATATTCAAAGTGACATCCATGTCACTTTTTTATAATTAATTCAACTATATAATATTACAAACGATATTAAAAGGAGTTGCTTTATGAAAAAAAATATATTACTTCTAATTGCAATATTATTAACACTAAACGTTAGTACTTCTTATGCTAATGATAAAAAAGAGTCTACTATAATAGAAATTAAGTCATATAAAAATTTAAAATAAATCTTTTATAAAAACCCATTAAAACAATAATTAAATGTTTTAAATTACTTCAAATTTTTATTTTGAAAAAATTTATTAAATTTAGGATTTATTGATTTAGTTATATAAATTTATATAATTAATCTCCAAAAACAATTTTGGATTTCTTGTCAATAATTTTTGATAACATACAATTATCTAAATGTGATGAAAACATATTTGCACAATTAAGTGAATTAATATATCTGTCATCTCCTATTTCATAAAAACACAAAAATTTTAAGTAATATAAAAGAGCATATGAATTAATAATATGATTATCTATAGCATACTGTATCGATTTATCCGCCAATTCTAAGGCTTCCTTAGATGTCCCATTTACATACATTCTATTTATAAGAATATTATATGCCATTATAACTATAATAGGTTTGTCTCTTTTTGTAATTAAATTATTCAGAATATCTTCTCTTTCTATTTCCTTATAAGATTTATTTTTATTACAAATATTAAGCAGCAATCTAGCTTCTAAAAAACTCAAATCCTTAGTCAGCAAATTATTTTTGTTAAGCCTAGTAGATGTAAGGTCTTCAAATTCTTCCTGTAGGCTAATCAGGATGGGTGTTTTTAAGTTTTTTATAAAAAGCCTCATTAGAGCTAGTTCATAGTCTTTTCCCTTGAAATTTGGGTCAGCTTCTAATATATTTAACTTTTTTTCTAAAAGAAGGATTTCTTCCTTAGGTTTAAAACCGCATAGAATGTCAAAGCTTGATAGAAGGTCCTTATATAAGTAATGGGATTCATAGATATCTTTTATGTATAAATCAACTAGATCAACTTCTAGGCTTGCTGATAATTTTAGGAGGCTGTCGATGGTCGGCTCTTTTATTAGGCCATTTTCTAGCCTTAATACGGACCTGCGGTTTACTCCTGAAAGATGCGCCAAGTCTTCCTGGCTAAGTTTTTTATTTTCTCTAATTTTTCTTAAATTATTTGCAAATTTATATATAGACATAGTGTCCGTCCTTACGAAAAGAAATCCTGCCTACTTTGGGCAAGATTTCTTTCTTATATTACTTATTAAAATTATCAGTACAATGGCTAAGATAAGACTTGTTACAATTGAGCCTTCTAGGCCAAAGTCTGCTCCTGAGATTAGGTCCCTTCCCTTAAGGGTGGTTTTAAGTATGTTTGCTCCGCTTTGGCTAAAGCCTGAGACAGCTACACCGTAGATATTGGCCATGGTCATGTTCCAGAAGGAGTGGGCCCCAGCTGAAATATATATTGAGTCTTCTTTATAAAATAATAGGGAAAATATCATTCCAATTAAAAATATATTTATAAAGGCCATAGGGCTAAAGCCCAAGTTTCCCAAGTGGAGGATGGAAAATATTAGGGAGTTTGCGACCATTGCAAGGATGATTTTGCCCCTTCCTGCCATTTGGTTCATTAGGATTGCCCTCATTAGAAATTCTTCTTCAAAACCTTGGATCATCCAGGCTGGGATGAAGATTAAAAAGAGCTTTATATTAAGGTCTGTCTTGTTTGTTACTATTTCTGCAAAGCCTAATGATTTTAAGATTAGGGCTATGAGGCTTAAAAGTGAAAATCCCAGCAGGATGCCCTTGGCATAGGAGATAAATTTCTTATCATCTACGAGGCCTAGGGAAATTTTATCTCTTTTTAAGACTTTCCTTGCAAATATATAGGCTAAAAATAGGGTGAGTGCGGTTGAATAAATTATTAGCAAGAAGGACATGTTATTTGTGTCCATGTAGGTGAAAAAATCATCTATGACCTTGATATTTTTCCCAAGACCTCCTATAAGACCTAGGATGTATTGGGGAATTATGATAAGAATTGACAAAATTAGGGTGATTAGGACCGGATTTAGGTCACGGGCTTCTTCTTTTGTTCTCTTAATTGATCTATTTGCTTTCATTGACTAAATCCAAGGCTCCGCCTATTATCCCATTTATAAATTCTCTTGATTCGTAGATATCATAGCCAAAGAGTTTTTTCTTTAGAAATATCTTGGCATCGGTGTTTTTAAGCTTGGCATCTGATGCTGAGAGCTTTCTCATATATTCTTCGTGCTGGTTGGCTTCTTCTATGTTTTTGACCTTGTCAAATTCCTCTACATAGTTCACATTTGATATCCTTAGACTTATTTCCTTGCCCCCGTCTATGTCTAATTTATTTAAAACTTTTATATCAAGATTTTTGAAATTATTTTTTATAAAGTCTTCTTGCTTGATTTCATCTTCTGAATAAGATTTTTTGAGCACGTCAAAAATCAGATCGATCCTATCCATGTTTTCTTTCATGAAGACCTCATCGTCGCCTTTGATTGCTGATTCAATTCTTGCCACAGTCCTATCTACATTGTGGCTTATGGACCTTGATATAAAAAGCACACTTGCTATTAGGAGGATAAATATTAGGATATAAGGGCCAAAGGTCCTTCTTTTTCTTTTCTTCTCCCTAGCTTTTCTACGCCTGGTCCTGTCTACTCTTTCCCTAGAAGGGGAAGGTCTTTCACGTCTGTCATGTCTTTGTCTTGTTGTATCTCTTGCCATAATTCCTTCCTTTTATTTATTATACCATTTACGATGAATTTATGATATGATAATAGTATGAAGTATTTTAAAAATAATTTTGCAGCAAGCCTTACGATTCTTGCCCTTATCGGGCTAATTTTTAAGGCTTTTCTTGCAAAAGCTCTTGTAATTGATGAAAATTTAATAGAAAGGTCTCTCACATCCCTAATTATTGCCTATCTGGCCTTTAAGATTTCTTTTATTGACACAAAAAAGGTCTTTATCATGTTTATCCCAGCGATTTTTTATAGCTTGATTATGGCTTTTGTTGTTAATGGGAGTAATTTTGCGAAAGTTCCTTACGATATAGTTGAAATTATCACAAATATTTACAGGTTAATCCTTATGGTGAGTGGATTTTTTATCCTGGAGCTTATCATAAACCAAATTCTTGGAAGTCGCATAGTCCCAATTCTTGCAGGCCTTTCTCTTTTAATCTTTTTTGCCATAATTTTTATAAAAAGACTAAGCCCTCTTGGTCCTTTTAAGGATTATTTCCTTTATTTTAGCTTTTATCTGATGGCTATTAAGGTCAGATCTGCGGCAAGTATAAAGCCAATCCTCTTAGTCTTTGCCCTTTGCCTTGTGGCAGGCGAGATTTATCTTAGGGAGAAATATATAAGTTTTGATTACGGTTTTATCCTTTCAATTTTCCCTCTGACCTATCTTAGCCTTAAAACTATTGATCAAGAAACAAATATGGGCTTTGCCGACTATCTTATCTTTGGATTAATTTATATATATCCAGCCCTCTTTGTGATAATTAAGGCAAGGATGCCTATAGAGGATATTGGAATTCTAATAATTTCAATCCTTGCCTCCTACATTATTGCTGAAGCTATTTACAAGATAAAAAATAAATACCTTTCCTATTTGCTTTTAGGAATTGATTGACATTGCAAGCTTTATAGGCTTGCTTTTTTATTTTATCTCCCAGGCTACTGTCACTTCTCCCCTTAATCTTCTCCATGAAATATTATCAAGGGTATTTCTTCTCATATTATAAGGGTCATTTATGAGGAAATGGTCCTTTTGGTAGGAATCTACAACCATGTAATGGCCTGTATTTATAAAGGATCCTGCCCCTACCCTTACAACTATAGGATTATTTTTAAGGGCCTGAACGAAGGCATCTTTTTGGACTGGTATGTCGTAGGATTTAAGGCCGTAGGCTTCGACTCCTTCTATGAAATATTGCCAATCAGTCCCATCCCAAGATGAGTAGTCACGGGCTACTGCCATGGTGTTGGTTGGGTAGATGTCGTTGGTATTAAGCTTTCTATTTAGAACCATGGCCATGGCTGTTGGCCCACATCCAAAACCTCCTATGGTACCTGTTGCGTAGGCTCTTTTTGACCAACGCCCATCTTTCTGGTAAAAATAAGGGGTCTTTCTCATAAGATTTTGAGAAAAGCCTGGCTTAAATTCACCATTAGTCCCCCTACTTAGGTTGGCATGAGCCACATCGTATTGATATATAGCCTCGCCCTTATCATTTATTTTATAAAGCTTATGATTAAAGACCTTCTCTGTATTTCTAAGTAGCCTTAGACTTCTTTCGTGGAAGGCATATTTTTTGCCAGAAATTTCTACCAAGCCCTCAGCAGGCTTGCCATCTTCAAAAAAATACCTATCCCCAACCCAGCCCCTGGCATAAGACCCATCAGTCTTAGTCGCTTCGCCAAATTTATTGAAATAATAATTTTGCCCATTAAAGACCCTATTTTGCTTTCTAAAAATCGCCCCATCCTCATCAAAACCATAGGTGATATTTCCAATAGTTTTTAGGCCCTTGGCATAGCCTGTTTGAGGGTCGTAATAGCCGAGCTTACCATTAAAATAATCCCAACCTATGTAATGGGCCTTTCCATTTTTATCAACATGGATATTTTCGCTGGCGATTGTCATATTTTTGACCATTTGGCCGGTCTTCTTGTCAAAATACCTGCGGAGTTCGCCTGTATCTGTCAAGCCCTTGGCAAGAGTCCCGTCTGGGTTTTTATAATAAATATCTTCTCTTGTAGGTTCTTCTTCCTTTAGAGTAGGCTCCTGTTCTTTTTCATCACTTGTGCCTGCCTGACATTCCTCAAGAAAAGCATCTAAATCAGAATCATCATAATAAATAATATCAGCAGCAAAGGCTGTGTTAACATTCATAATTCCTGCTAATATTAAACTTAACAATAAAACCTTCTTTTTCATTTATTCTCCATTTGTAATTAAAATTTTCACTTATAAAAATAAACCTAATGATTTCATTTTACATAAGTTTATTATATCAAATAAGGCAATCTTTGGGCAAAAAAATCCCGGCTCTTGCCGGGAAAAAAGTTATTAAGGGGTTTGAGTTTTTACTTATTGCTTGCTTCTTTTGCAGCTTCGATGTTTTTCATCAATTTTTCTTGTTGGTCCTTGTTTGCAATTGCTCCTACTACATCATCTCCTATGACATTGCCATTTTTATCTACTACTATTGTTGTTGGGTAGGCAAAAATATTGTCGATGAATTTTTTGATGTCGCCTTCTTGTTTTACGCCTAGAGCTTGGTAGGTTGGCTTATTTTCTTCGATTATTCTCTTGTAGGCTGCCTTTGTTGAGTCATCGTATTCGCTGTCTGTGCAGAGGGTTACGAAGTTTACTTTTTCATCCTTTTTGAATTCATCTGCTAGCTTATTTAGCTCTGGCATTTCTTGTATACAAGCAGAACAACCTGTAAACCATAGGTTGATGACTGTTGCATCATATTTTCCTAAATCTTCATTGGTAAATTTCTTACCTTCTTGGTCTGTCGCTTCAAACTTGCCTAGGTTTGTTGGTCTTTGGCTTGGGTCTACATCTTCGATTTCTGTAGTTGTATCTTTTGTTATTTGAGCTCCTTCTGGCATTTGTCCTTCTGGAACTGCCATTTCTTGGGCTTGTTCAGCTCCCTTATCTTTAGCTTCTTCTTTTGGTGCGCTGTTTCCACATCCTGCAAGTACTAGAACTAGGGCTAAGGCTCCTAGGCCTTTTTTGATATTATTTTTCATCTTTTTCCTCTTTCTTTTTGATATTTAAAAATTCGCTTGTGATTGCCTTTGTTGGACAAGCCTTTAAGCAATCGCCGCATCTTATACATTCTAAGTGACTGGTTGACTGTCTTATATCCACATCCATCTTACAAACTCTAGCACACTTGCCGCAATTTATACACTTATCCTTGCTTAGTTCCAATTGATAGAAGGAAAACTTGTTGAACAAGGAATAAAAGGCTCCAAGTGGGCAAATCCACTTACAAAATGGTCTAAAATATATGATTGATAAGATTATTGTAATTATTAATATTACAAATTTCATCCTAAATAGCGGGCCTAGGGCCATCCTTAGGTTGGCATTTCTGCTTGCTAGAGGAAGGGCTGCTTCCATTATGCCTTGGGGGCAAATATATTTGCAGAAATAAGGGGGAACCACTTCGTATTTTCCCTTCAAGGCAAAGCCTACAAATATTAATAGGCTAGTTAGGATTATGTATTTAATTGATCTTAGGACCTTTAGTTTTTTGGTGGAAAATTTCTTTGTTGGTATCTTATAAAATAGGTCTTGGAAAAATCCAAAAGGACACAAGAACCCACATATAAGCCTACCGACCATTATACCAAAAAACATCATAAGGCCCATCACATAAAAGGAGACCCTGTACTTGGCTGAGCCAATTACAGCTTGCAAACTTCCTATAGGACAAGATCCTGCAGCACCTGGGCAGGAATAACAGTTAAGACCTGGCAGGCAAATTTTCTTGCCAGGCCCCTGGTAAATCTTTCCCTTTAGGAAGTTGGGTAAGTGGAAGTTGTGAGCTAGGGTTGATAGGGCTTGGATAATCATTCTCTTTGTATTTTTTACTCTATCCAATTCCTATACACTCCAAACATAAGTTAATTGCCTTCATAAAGACTGTGTCGGCCTCTTTTCTATAAAGCCCGTAGCCAATGAAGGCAAGGCTTAGGGCTAAGATAGCCAGTGATTTTTTATATTTTTTCATTTCTCACCTTCCTTAATCATGATAACATAGGCCTTGTTAAGTTATGATAAAGACTTAGGAATTTTTATAATAAATATTGACCCGCAAGGCTCGTTTTCCTTGATATCAATATCCGCCCTTAGCATGTCAGCTATAGTTTTTGAAAGGGAAAGGCCAATCCCATAGCCCTCGCTTCCCCTAGAATTATCCACCTGGTAGAAAAGATCAAAAATCCTAGCCTTATCAGAATCGCTTATGCCAATGCCTGTATCTTTAACCAAAATCCTTATCTCATCACCAGATTTTTCCCCGCTGACCTTGACAGAACCGCCTTCCTTATTATATTTGATGGCATTGTCAATAATATTGTAAAGGAGTCTCTGCATGAGGGAATCATCGCTTATGATATCTAGATCTAAATTCTCATAGGCAAGGCTGACATTCTTATCACTTGCCTTATCTTCTAAGTCAAGGATAATCTCATCGACCAAGCTCTCTAGAGAAAACTTGCTGAGTTTAAGCTGAGATTTCTTCCTCAAGGACAAAATCGCATCGACAAGGCCGTTTAACTTGTCTACATTGTGTTCAAGGACCCTTACCATCTTCATAGAGTCTTCTGTCTGGATTTTTTGCTTGTAGACATCAAGTTGGCTCTTCATAACAGCAATAGGAGTCCTCAGTTCGTGGGCCACATTTGAAGAAAAATCCTTCTGTCTCTTGTAATCTGCGTAAATTTTCCTAAGCATCTTGTCAAAACTTTGGGAAAGCTCGACAATCTCTGTCGATGTAGAATCAACTAGGGCCAGATTTTCAAAGCTTTCTGGCTTATCTATATCCACATCACTTATCTTTTCCTGGAGATTTTTAAGTGGTGCCAAGATTTTCCTGATAATTAGAGCGAAAACAAAGGACCCAACTATGATCACACAGGTGATTATGAAGAAAAGATAGATTTTAAAATCGCTGGTAAATTGGAGTTTGGACGAATCCACAAAGAGGACCACCGAATGGTCCCTAAAGGGCAAATTGGTCTGAAATTCCTCCATCACAGCATCTATAACCATGGACTGTTTGCGATTTACAAGATACATGACTACAAGGAGCATAACTATAAAAATTATAACAACAGATGCTATGAGTTTAAAAATTATCGAATCATAAAACTTCTGTTTCATGGATACGATAGCCCCTGCCTATCACATTTTCAATCAGATTTTTGCCGCAAACCTTCTTGATTTTCTTCCTTAAAGATGACATATGAACCCTAACCGAGTTTGAAAATTCATCAACATTAGAGTCCCACACATGCTCGATAAGCTCTTCAGTTGGGACAAAACGCTCAGAATTTAAGAATAAATATTCCAAAATCCCTGTCTCCTTGCTGGTAAGGCTAATAGGGTTGCCCTGATAGGAAGCCTCTCTCTTGGCCGTATCAAAAACAAGTCCTGCTATGGCAATTTCACTTTCAGTGTGAACTTGCTTGCGCCTAAGCTGGCTTCTCATCCTGGCATCAAGCTCTTTAAGGGCAAAGGGCTTGGTCATATAATCACTTGCACCCAGGTCAAGTCCTGCCACCCTATCCTCTATATCAGAACGGGCTGTAAGCATGATGATTGCAACTTCCTTATCAAAAGACCTAATAGACTTTAAAACCTCGAAACCATCCTTAACAGGTAAATTCACATCAAGGATGATGATATCATAATTTTCCACATAAGCCATATCAATGGCAGTATCTCCATCGCTTGCCTTATCAGTCGCATAGCCCAAAAGATTGAGCCCTTCAGCAACAGAATCAAGCAAGTCGAGTTCATCTTCAACAATAAGAACCTTCATAAAACCTCCTAACTTTCTAGTATAATTATATCAAATCCTTGTTAAATTTAGATAAAGTTTAGCAAATAAAAATGGCTTGCTAGATGTAAAATCAAGTCAAAAGACCTATTTACTTGCTAACAAGCCATTTAAAATAAATTTTGATCAACCCACTCCAAAATCAGTGATTTCAAATAAGATATCAACCCTTGGATCATCTTCAAGATACCTGTACTTTTCGACAAACCAGCTAACCAGGTCTTCATCCCTCTTTATAGGAGTGGAATTATTCATAAAAATATTGACAGTTGCATGAGAAAATTCCTTAATTATTTCCATATCCCTATCAATCATCTCCTTAGTTTGGCCCTTGATTCCAACCATCACACAAGGAGAATCAAAATATTTCTTAACCTGTCTATAATCTGTAAAGGTCGCACCCTTTCTAAGGATCTTTTCCCTAAAGTCATTGTCAAAAGTCTCAATGCCAGTCTTAAAGGTAATAGGAATTTTAAAATAATCCCTAATCTCATCTAGCCTATGCCTATAAATCCAATGGGCTTCAAAAAACAAGTGCTTGATACTTTTCTCATCCACAATCCTCTTAATCTCAGCAAGAGTAGCATCAGTTAAGTCAAAGACAGAAGCTGAATCGATGACTTCTAGGACCCCATACTCTCCGGTCACATTTTTTAAAACCTCAAAATTGACCTCATCAATCGCTTTTTCATCGACTTCATTGTCATCTATATAATCACAAAAGCTACACTTGCCCCACTTGCAAGGCCTAGCCTTTAAAAGGACAATCTCCCTTTTAGTCTTATCCGTAATCTTCGAATACCTATTGATAAAACCACCTCCCTAAAAATTCTATCAAATCTTACCTAGAATTCTACCCCAAAAATAAATATATACATGGTCCTCATACAGAAAAAAAGAAAAAATGCTTAAAATCTGCAATTCTTGGGTATATAATAAAGTAAGACGATGAAAATTAAGGAGATAAAATGAAAAATAAAAAATTAATAATGATCCTAGCAGCAGGCCTAGCTCTTAGCGCTTGTGGCAATCAAGCACCTGCTGATAAGGCAACAAAAGAAGTAAAACAAGAAGAAAACCAAGTGGCAGAAAATAATGATGCAGTAAAGGAAGTGACAAATGACACTAAGGCTGCTGCAAAAGAACCAATTCCAAGTACAGAAAAAACACTAGAAGAAGCAATCGACGCTTTTTATGCCCACTATAAAGATGAGGCAATCGAGCTAACAAGTGTAGAACTTGACGAAGAAAATGGCAAATATTGCTATGGCGTAAAGGGTTTTAAAGATGGTCAAGAATACGAAGCCGTTTTAGATGCCAATACTCTTGAAATCATCAGCGAAAAAACAGAAGCAGAAGATGACACAAAGGTAATGGCTATAGATAGAAAAGCTATAATAACAGGCAAAGAAGCCATGGAAAAGGCCCTAGAAGGTCAAGCTGAAAATGTTTATATTGAAGGCTATGAGCTAGAAGTAGAAAATGGCAAAGCAGTCTATGACATAGACCTAGAAAATGCAGAAGATGTAAGAATTGATGCAGCGACAGGTGAAATAATCAAATAAATTTATAAATAGGCCCGGTTGGGTCTATTTTTTTATTATCATACTTACAAATCTTAAAACTTTTGTAAGAAATATTGAACTTTTCTAATCTCTGGTACAATATATTTAAGAAAACAGGAATTCCTTTTTTGAGCTAATATTATATAAGAGGAGTAAAATATGAAAATCAAAAATTTAAGCCTAATTCTTTTAGCAAGCCTTATTTTAGGAGCCTCTGGTAATAAAGAAGTAAAACCTGCAGAAAAACCTAAACAAGAAACAAGCCAGGTTGAAGATACAAATACAGGTGTAAAAGAAGTTTCTGAAGATGACAAAAAAACTGATGACACAGATAAAGAAAAAGCTCCTGAAGTGGCCATGAATATGGAAGACGCAGTCAAAATTTTCCACGAACATAATTTCGGAGATGCATCAGCTGATTCTTTTAATTTCGATAAAATTAAGGTGGAAATCTTAGATAAGGATATAATCTATAGCATTGAAGGTTTTAAAGATGGCAAAGAATACCAGCTTAAGATAAACAACAATGGCAAAATTTTAGAAGAAAAAATCGAAGATGACGACGATAAGAAAAAACTTGCCATAGATTTTACTAAGATAATTTCTGGTGAGGACGCCTGGGAAAAATCCCTAGAAGGCCAAGCTGAAGATGTTAAAGTCAAAGAATATGAACTAAAAATTGAAGACGGCAAGGTAGTCTACGACATAGAGCTAGATAATGGCAAGGACGTAAAAATTGACGCCACAACAGGCGACATTATAAAAAGAGACTAAATTCTAAAATTAATAGGCCCAAATGGGTCTATTTTTTCGCTAAAATCAAAGCAAACCAATAAAAATTGATAAGGCAAAGCTATTTAGTATAATCTCAATAACAAAAAGATTCTTATGGAGATATAGATGAATAAAAAAGTGTTAATAGGTTTATTAGCCTTTGTTTTCTTGCTAACGGGATGTAATAATACAAATAAGGAAAATAGTGAAACAGGTATAAGGCAAGTTGAAAATAAAAATACGAAAATTTCCAAAATAAAAAAGAAACCTGTCCCAGATTTTGCAAAAAGCTTAGATGACGGCCTAAAAATATTCCACAACCACAACTTTGGTGAGGCAGACATGGATTCAATAAATATAGATAAAATAAAAATGGAATTTACCAATGAGCTTTTCATCCTAAATATTGAGGGATTTAAAAGCGGAAAGATATATAAGCTAAAAATCGATGACAATGCCCAAATCCTAGAAGAAAAAATCGAAAAAGACACTACCAATAAAAAACTCGCCCTAGACTTCAAAAATATTATTTCTGGCGTTGATGCAATGGAAAAGGCCCTAGAGAAGCAAAGTAAAGGCGCTTGGGTAAAGGGATACGAGTTAAAAATCGAAGATAAAAAGGCAGTTTACTACATAAATATAGCAGAAGGCAAGGATGTAAAAATCAACGGGTCAACGGGAGAGATAATAAAATAGACTAAAAAATCCTGCTACAATTTAATTGATTTATCAAGTCTAAAAAGCTTTTGATATAGAATAGACATTAAACTCTATAATTTGTAAAACATAGGCCTTTTAGTATAATACTAATGTTCAAAGCTTTTATAAGGGGGAAAATATGAATAAAAAAATACTAGCTCTACTTCTAGCAACAAGTTTTGTTTTTGCTGGATGCAATGGTGAAAAAGCTAATACCAAAGAAGAAACTAAAGTTGAAGAAAAAGCAGATACTCCTGCTAACGATAATAAAGAACAAGCTACTGATCAAGCAGATGACAATAAAGAAAAAACTACAGCTGAAATGGTCATGCCAGATAACAAGGTAAGCCTAAAGGCTGCAAGCTACAAATTTGAAAGCCACGTGGGTGGTGCTCCTTACAATCTTACAGAGGTAAGCTACGAAGTTGAAGATGGAGAAGCTTACTACACCTTTGAAGGCGAGAAAAATGGGGATGAATATAAGCTAAAAGTAAATGCCAACTCAGCAGAAACAACAGAAGCTGAAATGGAAAAGGAAGCCGATAAGGAAAACCCAGTAGACCTAGGCAAGGCCATCCCACCAGAAGAAGCCATGCACATAGCCCTAGAATCAAACGGCGGCGGAGAAATAAAAGAATGGAAACTCTATAACGACGGCGAAGGCGAAAAATACAAATTTGAATTAAAAGATGGCAAGGAAATCATTGTTAATGCTATCAATAAGAAGATAATGTAAGGAAAAACCAGGATTTGAGATATTTCTAATCCTGGTTTTTAATATTCATTATTATTTATCTAAAAATTTTACTAACTTAAAATACTTATTGTATAATTTTCTATACCCTGGCAAACAAATTAAAATTCACAAGATATATTAACATTTTTCTACTCAAAACTATTTTCATAAATATCAAAAAATCTCGATACAAATTTGGCTTGGTCCTTTTCTTCTTGAGTCCCTGTTTCTACTTGCCCGCCGTAGATTTTGTAGGACTCATAGGATGTTTCGCTTAAATCTTCTAGGTCAAATTCTTTTTGGATTAGATTTATTCCACCCTTGTATTTTTCTGTGAGGGCCTGGTAGGCTTTGTGGGGGTCTTTGAATACTGCCATGCCTTCTTTATCTGCCCCTATTTCAAATCTCTGATCTATTTTTAAATATTTATCTATATCTACATTGCCCTTTATATTGCCTGTTCCTACTATATATTACTGGGTGGCCGGATTTTTGACTTTGCCTTGGGATGAGCAGGAAGCAAGTATTAAAATTAGGACTAGGATTTTGAATATTTTTTTCATAATATCCTCCTCATTTTTGTTAATTAAATAGTAACATTAAATCAGAAGAAATTTAATTACAAGTTTTGTAAGTATTTGAAAACTCCTAATCATCAAATTCCAAATAAGCACCCTTCATTGGACTTACTGAATGTTCCATCAAAATTTTGATGGCTCCCCTCTTGTATTTTGGGTCCTTTTTTTTATATTTTTTTCTTCTACTCTCCAAGATCTTTTCGACTTCTTCCTCACTACATTTTCCCCTATTTATTCCTATTATATTTAGCCTTCTTTCAGGGATATTTATTTCGATTATATCTCCCTCTTCTACTAGGCTAATAGGGCCTCCTTTGGCTGCTTCTGGGCTTACATGGCCTATGACTGGTCCAGTTGATGCTCCAGAAAACCTACCATCTGTTATTAGGGCTATTGATGCTCCAAGGTCCTTGTCTGATGAGATCGCTTCTGATGTATAAAACATCTCTGGCATGCCACTTCCAACTGGGCCTTCGTGCCTGATAAATACTGCTTCACCCTTGTTGATTTCTTTATTTAATACTGCTTTTAGGCATTCTTCTTCGCTATCAAAAGGCCTTGCGATAAGTTCTGCCACAAACATCTCTTTAGGACAGGCTGTATGCTTTATGACTGCTCCTTCTGGGGCTAGGTTGCCCTTTAGGACTGCGACTGACCCACCCACACTTATTGGTTTGTAATAAGGAAATATTATATCTTCTTTTTTGATATTTAGCTTAAATTTCTCATTGAATTTATCAAGAAGGCCCTGACACTTTTCAAAATATCCATATCTTTCTAAATCTTTTAGGTTTTCTCTGATTGTTTTACCTGTTATGGTCATCTCATCTAGATTTAGTAGGTCATAGCATTCTTTCATAACAGCTGGAAGGCCTCCTGCGTAATAAAATAATTCTGCAGGCCATCTGCCAGCTGGCCTTATATTTAGTAGGAAGTTTACCTTTCTATGGATTCTATCAAAGTCATCCCCATCTATTTCTATGCCTAGTTCGTGGGCTATGACTGGAAGGTGCATCATGGCATTGGTTGATCCTGATATGGCTGCGTGGATTAGGATGGCATTTTCAAAGCTTTTCTTTGTTAAAATATTAGATGGCCTCATAGACTCATCGCCTGCTATTTCAAAGGCTCTAGCTCCTGCCATCTGAGCGTATTTTTTAATATCATCTCCTATGGCAGGTAAGACTGCACTTCCTGGTAGGGCAAGACCTAGGGCTTCTGCCATTATTTGCATGGTTGTGGCTGTGCCTATAAAAGAGCAGGCCCCACAAGATGGACAGGCCTTGTGCTTGGCCCAGTTTAATTTTTCTTCTGTAATTTCTCCTCTTTCATATTGGGCAGAATACATGCCAAGTTGCTCTAGGGTTAGCATTTCTGGCCCTGCTGCCATGACTCCACCAGGAAGAAATACAGCTGGCAAGTCTACCCTTAACATGCCCATCAAGGATCCGGGCGCTCCCTTATCACAAGATGCTACAAAAATTGCAGAGTCAAATTGTAGGGCACTTGCTTGAATTTCAATCATATTTGCAATCATCTCCCTACTGACTAAGGAATAATTTATCCCGTCTGTTCCCTGGCTTTGGCCATCGCACATGTCTGTGTAATAATATCTTGACCCAAATCCACCTTTATCGTAAATTTCTTTCCTAGCTATTTCAACCAAACTATCCAAATGTGCTGATCCTGGATGGGAGTCTCCAAAGGTTGAGCCTATGTAGATTTGAGCCTTAGATAGATCTTCAACTTCCCAGCCCATTCCTATTCTTAAAGGGTCAAGCTCAGGCGCTATTTTTCTAGATTCTTGTGATTTTAAGTTCATTTTTTCTCCTATTTATAATTTTAAAATGATTTTACATTGACTTATCACTATCAATTTTAAATTGTAATTGACATCTTCTACTTTTTACCATTATAAGGAGAAGATTGATTTTTTCAAGCCTGCTTTCAATTCCCTATAAGTAGGCTTGAAAAAAAATTCCACACAAAAAGGCGAGGATTTCCCCGCCTTTTAGATTTTTACTTATTTTTTGCCCTTCTTTTGAGAAGCTGCTTTTGCTTTTTCTTCTCTTCTCTTCTTCATTGAGTCGAAGATTCCATCTACTATGGCATCCATGTCTGGTTCTTTTGCTTTCTTTAGTGATGATACTATGTCTAAGCTTTCTGGTAGAACGTCCATTAGTCTTAGTTCTTCGTCTATGAATTTTTCCATTTTTTCTGCTGCTTGTGGAGCCCATGTTCCGTTACCTATGATTGAGATTGCTCTGTTTTGTAGATTTAGTGCTTTCATGTCTTCTAGGTAGTTGAGCATTACTGGATAGATTCCTAGGTTGTAGGTTACAGATGCTAGGACTATGTTTGAGTATTTGAAGCTTTCTGCTATTAGGGTTGATACATGAGTGCTTGATACGTCTCTTAAGGAGATGTTGGTCATGCCTTTTTCACATAGCTTGCTTGCTAGGGCTTGGGCTGCAAATTCTGTGTTACCATACATTGATGCATATACGATTAGGACACCTTCTTCTTCTGGTTCGTAGGTTGCCCAGTGTACGTATTTGTCGATGATGTAGCCGAAGTTATCTCTCCATACTAGGCCGTGTAGTGGGCAGATGTATTTGAGGTCTAGACCACCTGCTTTTGCTAGGGCCTTTTGTACGAATGTACCGTATTTACCTACGATGTTTGTGTAGTATCTACGTCCTTCGTCTAGGTAGTCTCTATCCCAGTTTACTTCGTCTGCGAATAGTCTACCGTTGTTTGCGATAAATGATCCAAAGGCATCTGCTGAGAATAGGACTTTGTCATATGAATCATATGACATTAATACTTCTGGCCAGTGTACCATTGGTGCTTCTACGAAGGTGAATTCGTGTTTACCAAAGCTTACTGTGTCGCCTTCTTTTACTTCGATGTATCTATCGTCTACGTGATAACCAAATTGTCTCATGAACATAACTCCTTTTTCAGAAGAAATTATCTTTAGGTTTGGATATCTTTGTAGCATCAATTCTATTGATGAGCAGTGGTCTGGTTCCATGTGGTGAACAATCAAGTAGTCTAGGTCCCTGCCATCTAATACTCTTGCTACGTTTACCATGTATTCTCTTGTTATTGCCCAGTCTACTGCATCGATTAAAACTGTTTTTTCATCCATTAATAGGTAGGAGTTATAAGATACGCCTTCAGGTATTGGAAATATATTTTCAAATAAGGCAAGTCTTCTATCATCGCCACCTACATAATATAAATCATCTGTTACTTTTCTAACTGTATACATTATTTCCTCCTACTACTTTCTATCTTCTGGGAATTCCATTCTGATGAATTCTTCTTTTGCTTCGCCAGATACTGGGCTTACCCAGCTGTCAGGTAGTTTGTCAAATGGTGTTCCTGGTTCTATTCCTTGGCTTGGATCGCCTACTTCTGGGTCATATTCATATCCTGAACCTAGGTCTAGATAAACGTCTTCTTTTGGAGCCATTTTTCTTGGTTTACTTCTTTTGATTTTTGGTTGTGGTGGTGCTGGTTTCTTTTCTTGGCCATTATCAAGTTCTTTGATTAATAGTGGAAGAATTTCCATTGCATCGCCTACTATACCGTAGTCACAGTTATTGAAGATTGGAGCGTTTTTGCTGTTGTTGATTGCTACTATTGTTGATGCATCTTTCATGCCTTTTAAGTGTTGGCCTGCTCCTGATACACCTACACCGATGTATAGGTTGCCTCTAAAGCTTTGTCCAGACATACCGATGTATCTATCTAGTGGTACGTATTTTAATGTTTCTGCTACTGGTCTAGATGATGAAATAGCTGCTCCTGCTTGGTAAGCTAGGTCTTCTATTAGCTTCATGTTTTTCTTTTCACCTATACCACGGCCTGCTACTACTACTCTTTGTGCTTCGCCAATTGGTGTCATTGGGTCGATGCCTATTGTAAAGTCGTAGCCGTCTTTTTTGAGGGCTGCTACTAGGTTTTTAACTGCTTCTTTTGGGTCTCCTTCAAAGATTTCACCTTTACGAACACCTGCGATTGGACCTGATTTAGCAGCTGAGCCTGCTCTTTTCATCTTTGGAGCACGACCTACTGTACTAGCACCAACTACTACTCTCATGATTTCATTGGTTCCTTCGTAGATTTGTGTTATCTTAGCATCTCTAAAGAATCTTTCTACATCTACACCCTTGATATAACCTGAACCACCATATAGTTGGATAGCTTCTGTTGTTATCTTCATTGCAAGGTCTGATGCTACTTGTTTAGCCATTGCTGCTTCTGCAGAATATCTTTCGTGATTTTCTTTAAGTTCTGCTGCAGAATAGATCATTAGTCTTGCTGCACGTAGATATGTTGCCATATCAGCAAGTTTGAATGTATTTCTTTGTAGGTGAGCTATTGGCATACCAAATTGTTCACGTTCTTTTGCATAAGTAAGAGCGGATTCATATGCTCCTTGGCCGATACCTAGGGCTTGAGAAGCTATACCGATTCTACCACCGTCTAAGGTAGCCATAGCTATCTTAAATCCTTGGCCTTCTTTACCAAGTAAGTTTTCTTTTGGAACTTTTACATTGTCAAAATGAAGTTCTGCTGTTGAAGATGATCTGATACCTAATTTGTCATAGTGGTCTGAGAAGGTGAATCCTTCAAATTCTTTTTCTACTATGAAAGCAGAGATACCATGTGTACCAATACCTGGTGTAGTAACTGCAAATACTACATATATGTCAGCTTTTGGTGCATTTGTGATAAAGATTTTCTTACCGTTTAGGATATAGTAATCTCCATCAAGAACTGCTGTAGTTTCTGTACCACCAGCATCTGAACCAGCGTTTTCTTCTGTAAGACCAAAAGCACCGATTTTTTCACCTTTTGCAAGTGGAACTAAGTATTTTTGTTTTTGTTCTTCTGTACCAAAACCAAAGATTGGCCAGCTACCTAAAGAAGTATGTGCTGAGCAAATAACGCCCACACCACCGTCTACTCTAGATAATTCTTCAACTGTTATAGCGTAAGAGGTAACATCAAGTCCTGCTCCACCATATTCTTTTGGATATGGTATACCCATAAGGCCCATTTCACCCATTTCCTTAACTATATCATCAGGAAATTGGTTATTTTGATCGAGGTCGAAGGCTATTGGTTTTACCTTTTCTTCTGCGAAAGCTCTAACTTTTTTTCTAAGCTCTTCGTGTTGTTCTGTTGTTTTAAAAAGCATATAATCCTCCTTACATTATTATCCTTATGAGTAAATTATAATATTAAGAAAACGTTTTGTCAAGAATATTTTTTCTGTCAAATATCTTATAAATTTGTTTGAGTAGAAAGCAAGTTTTATCAAGATAACTAAAAGAACAATGTCATCTTTCAAACTTAGCTAAAAAATCATGATAATTTTTATCAAAATTAATTATCTTAGTATTTTAATATAAACATCTTCCTAATTCTACTACTCATCTACTATATAAATACCCAATTTTATCAAAACTTACAGGGATTTTAAGTTTTTAAAATCTTATTTAGGGTATAATAAGGGTGAGGTGGAATATGAAAAATAAACTTTTAAAACCAGTAATAATTTCAATGATGGCACTAGCCCTAGTAGCTTGTGATGATACTAAACCACAAACAAGTGAAATTACAGAACCTGAAGCTGTTGCAAGCGAAGATAAAGGCGAAGATATAAATACCCCAAATAAGGCAAGCGAGAACAAGCCTGCAAGAGATGACCAAGATGCAAAGGCTACAGCAGAAAATACAGATAAAGATGATGAAAATATCAAAAAAGAAACTATAGAAGTTAAAAAAGCTGATATGAAAAAAGAAGACAAAAAGATAGATAAAAAGGAAAAAGCACCATCCAAAGATAAAGAATCTAAAGAAGATGAAAATACTCTTAAAGACGATGGTAAATATGTGACAAGTCTTATAGCTAGCCTTAAGGGTGAGGGTAAAGACTATATCACTTCTACTGCTTATGAAGCTAAAATTGAAGATGACAAACTTATCGTATCAGGATCATTTGATTATCTCAAAGACCCAGCTGATTATGAGAATGTCAAAGAAATCGAAAATAAAGAAGACAATTCCTTCCTAATCGATGATGATACAGTATTTGAGGCTGTAGGCGGTATGGCACCAGCTAAAGAAATGACAAGGGATGAATTTGTCAAATATTTTGAAGAAGTAAAAGAATCAGGCCTAGGCCTAATAATATTTGTAGAAAATGGCGTGGCTAAATCAGTTTCAATTTCATCATAAAAATTAAAATTATTAATTCTTTTAAATCTCAGATGGCTAGTATAAGCTGATTGAGATTTTTTTCTTGATATTTAGAATATCTTATCATGTTATCTTTTGATAAAATAATAAAAATAGTGGCAGAATATAAATAAAAGTGGATTAGCTAGGTAAATATCTAATAAGAAGATATGGAATTATTATTCCATAGAAAAGACTTGCAATGTTTAATTATAAAAAAACTATTTTAGTTTTTATAAGACTATTTTAACGCAAGTTATAGCGCCCCTTGGTGCTTATTCTAACTTAACTTTAAAAGAAAATATAACTTTAGTATTCCTAGCTTGACTGGGATTTGGCTATCTGTTTGCCCATATCCTTGATAAGAAAAAGCTTTACCAAAAATAAAATATTGATCAATGTCTTCCTCTTTTTTGGTCAAAAATAAGATACTTTATTGAATTCTCTTAACTAAACTTGCTCATTACAAAAGGCCCCTCATGGAGCCTTGTTTTTTATAAGATTTTTTGAGCGAGGATTAAAAGCCCTAAGGTAGCAGACTTGCCGTCGTATTTTGGTCTTACAATGTAAGATTCTAGGTCAGGAAGATTTACATAACCATTCATCAAACCTTCAAACTTTTCTCTCACCTTCTCAATAAGGCCATCAACCTGCATAACTCCGCCGCCAAATACTATAACTTCTGGACTAAACATAAGGCTAGTGTTATAAGCTGCTTGGGCAAGGTAGGATGCTTCTATATCCCAAAACTCGTCATCATAGTCAAGATCCTGACCACTTTTACCAAGTCTTTTTTCTATGTTTGGTCCAGATGCAAGGCCCTCAAGGCAATCGCCGTGGCACATACATCCGCCCTCATAAGTATCTCTTGGATCTTTTTTTATAATCATGTGGCCCATTTCTGGGTGACTGGCACCTCCTATAAAATTATCATTTTGAACAAAACCACCGCCAATTCCTGTACCCACAGTATAGTAAGCAAGACTAGTCTTGCCTTCACCAGAGCCGACCTTATATTCGCCATAGGCTGAAGCATTGACATCTGTTGTCACAAAAATTGGCACAGGGAAATCTTCCTCAAGGCTTTTTTTAATATTAAAGTCTTTCCATCCCTCTTTTGGAGTATTCAAAATCTTGCCATAATCATCTGAATCAGGATTTACATCAATAGGACCAAAAGAGCCAATGGCAATTGATTCTATCTCACCCTTATATTTTGCAAAAAAATCCTTAATGTCAGCGAAAGTCTCAACCGGTCCTCTGGTATCAATCCTGATTTCGTCCTTAACCTCTAAATTTCTATCACCAACAGCACAAATCATTTTAGTACCGCCTGCTTCTAATATTCCAAACATACTACCTCCTAAACATTAACAATCTACCAACTCATTTTTTCTCGAATTATTTTATCTTGTAAATAAAATATATTTAAAAACCCCCAAAAGTTAAAAACTGATGGGGATTTTTAAAGAATATTATCTATATCAGGCTTCCTTGCCTTCCTATAACTGGATATTCCATTTTTTCAGCAATTTCTTCCCAGTTTGAGAATTTACCATAAGAACATCTTATTTCTGAGCCATTTTTTAATTCAGGATATTCATTTTCTCCGTTGGTTCCCCAGTTAACCCATCCTGAATCCGATCTTTGTACAATTTGATACCTATCTACTACGTTAGATGTATACCACACCATTGAATAACCTGTTTTTGTATTCCATTCACATGTTTTATTAGCTTTAATAGGGAAAATTGTCTGTTCTTCTACTTCATCTATGTTGATACCATCGTTGGAAGTTATTACATTTTTAAATCTTTCATCACTATAAACAGCTTTATGTGCTATAGGTAATATACTTTCTATATGATCTTTGATATCATCATCCGTTAATACTCCCTCTTTTACAGAAAATAATCTCCAGAAATAATCCCAAGAAACGTCATTTAATTCCTCGCCAATGCTTTCTCGATATCTTCTTAATTTTTCATTGTCTGAGTGATCAGCGTTTTCAAGTATATCATAAATATTATCATAAAGTACTTTTGCATATGGATCGCCAGCTCTATAGTTTGTTGACTTATAGGTTGCAAATCTATCAAATATTAGTTCACCCTTTCCTCCTTCAAACTCATCACCTACAGTTATCAAGTTATCTACAGGAGTTCCATCAACTAGAGTATGGAAATCATCTATTTCATATTTTCTATCAAACAAAGGACTATTATAATAGAATTCCCATGTGATCTTAAATTTCTTATTCCTTAAATTAACATCTAATCCATCAGGTATTGTTCCTTCAAATATATACCTATGATATAAGTCACCGACAACTTCAGGTGTAATTTTAACCTTTGTATGTTCTGGTGGATTTATTAAGCCATTAGCTGGAGTAAAGAATGGTCCATAAAATCCTCCAATAGCATTGGAATTATTAATTATAAGATTTTTATCTTCCTTTTTATTTTTAAAGTATCTTATTCCCCACTTACCACTAGAAGTTCCGTCGGCCTTACCTTCACAAAGTTCAAGAATATAATATCCTGTATCCAATCTGACAAAACCGTCTTCTTCTGATGTTTGAATCTCTTTGATACCTTCAAATTTTTCATCATTACACATTTTTGCATTTTCATCTAATTGCAGTTTAAATCTTTTAGTGAATTCTCCCTCTTGAAAATCTGTAAAGAAGAATATTTTGGTTGATTTTATATTTTCAGATTCTAATACAGTATCAAATAATTGAATTCTTACGTCATTACCATCTTCATCAAATAATGTTAATCCTTTTACATCAATATCGTAATTTTCAAAGTTTAATTCGACTTTTACAGGTTCATTCTCTCTAACGTAACCATATGGATTCGTTATATTTATAAGCATACTATTATTATTTGTCATTATTTTTTTCCTTTTTTCTTAGATAAAAATGTATCTCTTTTAGCATCGACTATTACAGCTAATAGAATTATTATTCCCATTATAACTAACTGCCAGAAAGAGCTAATGCCCACTAAGTTCAAACCATTGCTAACTATACCTATAACAATAGCTCCAAAGAAAGTTCCAGAAATATTTCCTTGACCTCCTGACATTGAAACGCCACCAAGTACACATGCAGCGATAGCGTTCATCTCATATCCCTGTCCAACAGATGGTTGTCCAGAATACATTCTTGAAGCCAATACAACACCAGCCAAAGCTGCTAAAAATCCTGACAATACATATACAATTGTTTCAACTTTTTCGTTTTGTATACCTGAGAAGGATGCAGCTTGTCTATTTCCACCTATAGCATAAACATAGGTTCCAAATTTTGTTTTTGAAAGTAACACAGAAAATATAGCAACTAAAACAAACATATATAATATAGATATTGGTAAAACTCCAAACAATCTTGTATTACCTATTCTAGAAAAAATTTCATTTGTGCTTCTTAAAGATCTACCGCCACTGTACAAATAAGCAGCTCCTCTAGCTATATTCATAGTCGCTAAAGTTACAATAAATGCTGGTAACTTAAACTTTGTAATTATTTTTCCATTAATTAGTCCTATTAAAGTTCCTATAACTATACTTAATAGTACAGCTAGTATTATATTAAGATTGAAATTTTCGACTAATCCCACACAAAGTGTTCCAGAAAGTGCTACTATTGAACCTACTGAAAGGTCAATTCCTCCTAATATGATTACCAGTGTCATCCCTAGAGCTATAATAACATTGATAGCTACTTGTTGTAATAAAGTGATCAAGTTTTGTACAGATAGAAATACTGGTGACACTATTGATATAAGTATAAATAAGATTGCAAGAACAACCAATATACCTTTATTATTTTTAATTATTCTTTTTACCGATTCCATTAACGACCTCCTGTTGCATAATGCATTATTTTTTCCTGATTTATGTCTTTCCCGGAAACTTCACCAACTATAGATCCGCCTCTCATGACATAAGACCTATCTACCATATTAATAATTTCTGGCAAATCAGATGATACTATAATAACAGCTATGCCTTCTTCAGATAAATTATTAATAACTTGATAGATTTCTGACCTAGCCCCAACATCAACTCCTTTAGTAGGTTCGTCTAATATTAGAATCTTAGGTTTAGTGGCAAGCCACTTTCCAATAACCACCTTTTGTTGATTTCCTCCAGATAAATTAACCACTGGAAAGTCAACATTAGGAGATTTTATCTTCAATAAATCAGAAAAATCCTTAGATAAATCTTTCCTCATACGTTCATCTATTATTTGATTTTTAGTAAATTCGCTAATTACTGGTAGGGTAATATTAAAGTTTATAGAATTGTTAAGTACTAAACCTTGTTCTTTTCTATTCTCAGGAACAAGCCCTATACCATTATGCATAGCATCCATTACAGACTTTATTACTACACCTTTATTATCAATCAATATTTCCCCTGAAGAATAATCTCTGATACCAAAAATTGTTTCCATTAATTCACTTCTACCTGAGCCAACAAGACCAGCGAAACCAACAATTTCTCCTGCTCGGACATTAAAATTAATATCATTTAAAACATCCGAATTTAAATTTTTAACCTCAAGTGCAGTTCTATCACTAATATTTTTTACTCTATTAGAGTAAAGAGATTCTATCTCTCTTCCTACCATCATTGATACAAGCTCATCTGAATTTGTATCTTTTGTTTTTACAGTGTTTATATAATTACCATCACGCATTACTGTTATGGTATCTGTTATCTTAAATATTTCCTCAAATCTGTGAGTGATATAAACTATACTTATACCGCTCTTCTTTAATGAATTGATTAATTTAAATAGAACTTCAACATCTTTATCGGAAAGTGATGACGTAGGCTCATCCATAACCAATATTTTTACATTAAATGATATTGCTTTAATTATTTCTACTAGTTGTTGATTAGCGATATTTAATTGACCGACTTTAGTTCTTGAATCTATGTCCAAACCAAATTCTTTTAACATATTGTTAGAATCATTATAAATCTTATCATAATCAATTAAGCCATATTTGTTTCTAGGTTCTCTTCCCAAAAATATATTTTGACCAACGCTAAGTTCTGGCACCATAACAATTTCTTGGTGAATAATACTTATACCTTTAGATTGGGCATCAAGTACGTCATTAATTTCTGTTTTTTCACCATCAATCAATATATCTCCAGTATTAGGCGAGTAAATCCCGCCTAATATTTTCATGAGAGTTGATTTGCCTGCACCATTTTCTCCAACTAATGCGTGAACCTCACCCTCTTTTAAAGCTAAATATGCATTTTCCAATGCAGTAACAATGCCAAATTTTTTGGAAATATTTTTCATTTCTAATACATAATTAGTCATAATAATTCCTTTTATTGCCAATCATCAATAGTCTTTTTTGCCTCTTCAATTGTTACATTGTGAGATGGTAGATAATTTTCCTTTTCTATTTTTTCTCCATTTAATAATTTTAATGCTAATTCTACAGATTTTTCTGCGATTTGTTTAGGAACTTGTGCTGATACCGCTGTAAATTGTCCATCTATTAATGCAGCTTTACCATCAGGAGATGCATCTATTGAATACACTTGAATCTTACCAGTTAAACCAGATGATTGTAGAGCAGCTGCAGCACCTAAAGCAGATGGGTCATTTATAGCAAATATAGCATCTAAATCTTGATTAGCTTGAACTATATCTTCTGTTTTTGTTAATGATTCATCTAATGCTGCTTTACCATCTTGTTGAGCTACTATTTCATATTTGCTATCTTTTTCAATTACAGACATAAATCCAGCAACTCTTTGAACACAACTCTCATTTTCTGGAAAATCTAATATCGCAATTTTAGCGCCATCAGGGTTGTTTTTAACCAATTCCTCAGCAACAAGTTTTCCTGCCATAAATGCATCTGTAGCTACTATAGTTTGAACCAAATCTCTATCATGTTCGATAACAGCTGTATCCACGTTTAGTACAGGAACATTCTTATTGTTTAACTCTTCAAGTCCTCCTCTTATACCTGCTGAATCTACAGGAATAATGAATACTGCATCATATCCTTGATTTGCCGCATCATTAATTTGATTTAATTGAGTGTTTAAATCATAATCTGGGTCAAACATTGTATATTCGATACCTTTCTCTTTGCAAAGCTTTTCATAAACATCATTCATAGCTATTTGGAATGTGTTATTTTGTGTGTTTGTAAGGAAAGCAAATTTAAGTTTTTTGCCACCATTGTCTTCAGTAGCTTCATTACTAACCTCAGCTTTATTACTAACCTCAGCCTTGTTATCTTTTGTTTCGTTATTGCCACAAGCAGTTAATGCTAAAACGCAAAATGCGAAACCAATTATTTTACTTAGTATGTTTTTTTTCATAATTTCTCCTCTTTTCATTAAATTCATTTTCTGACAATTCTGTTATCAATATTGCTTGATCATAGTTGCATATTTTAGAAAAATAAATTTTTCCAATTTTTGATGAATCTGCCAAAATATATGTTTGATTACTCCTTTCGATAACTTTTCTTTTTACTTCAGCCTCGTTTATATCAGGTGTTGTGAATTGATTTTTTCCAATACCATTTGCACCTATGAAGGCTGCATCAAAATTATAATTATCTAAGTTGTCTAGAGCCTCTCCCCCATATATAGCTTTTGTAACGGGTTTTATACTTCCACATATCAATTTTGTATCTACATTATTTCCAATCAGCTTGTCCAAATGCGATACTCCATTAGTGACAACAGTCAAATCATAATCTTTCATATAATCAATTATGTAATTTGTTGTTGTACCTGCATCTAAATATATATATTTTAAATCTTTTAAATATTTGGATGCTTTATTGGCGATGATCCTTTTAGCGTCTACATTTTCAACCTCCTTGTCAATATAGCTTTTTTCCTCAACCTCAATTCTATTTAAGGTAGCTCCTCCATATACTCTATTAACCAATCCTTTCTCTTCTAAGAACTCCAAATCTCTTCTTAATGTTGATTCGCTTACCCCTAATATTGAGATTAACTCTTTGTTGGAAACCGCTTTTCTCTCCTTAAGTGTTGATATTATAATATCTATCCTATTTTCAAAAATCATTTTCATATTCATTATAGCACCATACTTCTTTAAAATCAACCAAACTTCTTCAAAAACGTCTAATATTCTATAATTAATTAAAACGATTTCTCAAAATGATGACAAATTATTCGTAGAATTAACCCACAATTTGGTAAAATATAACCTTCGATAAGTTATATAAAATTTAATAATTAAGTTTGAATAAAATAAAAATCAAGTCCATAATACTGTGTAAATTCTACTAGTACAATATTTACTATTTCATTCTAATATATAATTTAGAAGATGTTATCCAATCCTCATTAATATCAGTGAGGATTGGTCTCAAAAAGCCGACGGGCTAAATATTAAACGCATAGCTGAATCTTCATTAGGAAATATCCTAACTACTTTTTCACGTCTTCTAAGTTCTTCATTTAATCTTTCTAAGCAATTTGTTGATCTAAGTCTGCTATGTATTACATCCTTAGTTAAATAGGCAAAGGCATCTTCAAATCCATCATATAAAGTACTTAAGCAGTTTTGGAATTTCTTTTCGTGCTCACATTTTAAAAATATCTCATATTTCATTTTTCTTGCCAAGTTGATATCTTGGATTATAAATAGTGATTTGATATCAGTTCTAAATTCTCCTGTGTTTTTCCTTGGCGCTTTTGATAGGATATTTCTTAGAAAATGAACCTGGCATCTTTGCCATATTACACTTATGAATGTTTCCTTAATTGCTTTTACTAGACCTTTGTGGGCATCTGATATTACCATTTTTAGCCCAGATAATCCCCTAAATTTTAAATATTCAAAGAAATTCGACCATGAATATTCACTTTCACTAGCACTTAGATCTAGGCCTATGATTTCTCTATTTCCTTTTTTAGTTATTCCTATTGCAATATGACAAGCTTTTGATACTACTTTATTGTTTTCCCTTACTTTTTTGTATACTACATCTACTATTAGGTAGGGATACTTTGTCCCACTTAGGTCGCTATTCTCCATTGTTTTACTTCTTCGTCAAGCTCTTTAGTTAGGGATGATACAAAGGATTTAGAATATGTTTTGCCACACATCTTTTCTATTACCTTGGATACCTTTCTTGTTGATACTACTTGGACATATTTGTCTATAATTGCTGTTAGTAGGAGTTTTTCATTTCTTTGATATCCTTCAAAAAACTCTGTTGAGAATTTGCCATATCTTGTCCTAGGCACTATTAGGATAAGAGTTCCTAAATCTTTGTTGCATAAATACCCATAGAGACTATATTTTAAGCATTAATATCACAAAAAAGTAGATTAATTCATATTGTTTTTACTACTCTTTCTATAATCGGATCAGTAGGAGACTACTGATTTTTCTTTTTAATTTTTTTCGTAGATATATTGGCGCAATTTAGGGCTTCGTTTGTAAAATTTGAAATAAAAATAAAATATTCAGGTCTTAGATAGTACATTATCTTGATAAAGTTATAGCTTTCTGGTATAATATTTGCAAGAGCAAGATATCATGATAAATCGATAGAGATAGAAAAATAGAAAGGACTAATTATGTTCGACATTCAAGAAAACGCTACCAAAAACTATAAGCTTATGGGTCTCCAGCTAGGATCTATGCTTGGTCTATTTGCAAGTCTATCCCTTAAAGATGGCATAGTAGCAGCCTTTATAATATGTTTAGGGCTTGGTTATGGCCTAGGTGCTATCTACGAATCTAATAAAAGATAAGTTTAAAATTAATGATAAATCCTTAAAAGATTTTCACACAAAGAAAGCTAAAATAGAAAACAAAAAATTTGAATATATCCAAATTTTTAGATTACTCTCCATATACCATAATTTTTTCTTAACTTAAAGGTAACTATCCTAGAAAGTGTTTCCCGCTTCTGTTTTCTATATAGCTTTCTTTTTTTGCCCAAATCTTATAAATAAAAGCCCTTTAGCAATTTTTTCTTTTTCAATAAAGCCCAATTTTTTATGTAGGCCAATAGACTTAATATTATCCTCAGCCACTTCAGACCTTAAATATAAGTCTTCAGGGACTCTGCTTATTACTAGGCTTAAAAGTCTTGAACCATAACCCTTTTTTCTAGAGTCTTCTCTTGTTTCAATAGCTTCTATTAAATATCCCCCATCTTCCCTATGAAGTCTAAGGGCTGCTAAGTAATTGTTTTCATCCCTTAAGGTAGCTAGGTAATTTTCTTTATTTGCAAAAAAATCTTTAACTAAATATTGCTTGTAAGCATTTTCTAAATCATCAAGGCTAGGATAAGAAAGCTTATTAAGATTTTCATAATTAGATTCTCTATAGACTTCCATTAGCTTTTCTAAATCGACTTTTTCGACCTTATTTGTAAAAATTAATCCCATATTTATTCTCCATTTATAATTCCACCTATAATTATATTATTTTTGGAAAAATAGAAAAGCTTGAATTTTCATATTGGTTAGGTATAGTCAAACGGTAAACATTTGCAAGTAAAACGCAAACCACTTGCATGAATGAATGTTATAGGAGGAAAAATGACAAACAAAATTAAGTTAGCAAGCCTAGCTCTTGCTCTTTCACTAGTCTTTGTTGGATGTGGCAACCAAGCAGCAAAAGATGCTGGTGAAAAGGCAAAAAATGTAGCAGAAGAAGCTAAGGATGCTGCAAGCGATGCAAAAGATAAGGCAGAAGATGCTGCTGAAGATGCAAAGGATGCCGCTGAAGATGCCAAAGATGCAGCAGAAGATAAAGTAGAGGATTTAAAGGCAAACTTTGAGGGCAAACTTGTCCTAAGACGTAGCCTAGAAGCTCCTCACGGAGAAGGCTCCTTTGCTAGAGTTGCTGTTGTAACTGATGGCGAAAAAATCGTAGATGCAAGCATCGATGAATTCCAATATTTTGACGAAGGATCAGATTTCGTAGCCCTTCCAAACCAAGATTCTGACACAGAATTCAAAAAAGGTGCAAAAGAAGGCAAAATCCTTGGTTCAAAAATTATAAATAGCGAAGCTTATTCTAAGCTTATGACAGAAAAGGCTAAATCAACAGTATCAATCGCTGATAACTACAAAGCTATCCAAGATTTCGCTAAAGGCAAAACCATAGATGAGCTTAAAGAAGTAGTAGATGGCGCTGAAGATGGAAAGGCAATCGATGCTGTAACAGGAGCTACACTTGTAGATACAAAAGGCTACTTACAAGCAATCATCAACACAGCTGAAAAATCTGAAAATGCAGTTGCCTTTGAAGGTGATCCTGCAAAAATCAAACTTCAACAATTCTTTGGTACAGCTGGTGCAAATAATGCTGTAACAGATACATTTGTAGTAGTAGAAGATGGCAAAATTGTCGCAGCAAGCATAGATGAACTTCAATACATCGCAGATGCTGGAGTACCAAACTCTGATAAGAAATTCGGCGAAAACTACGCAGATCCTGCAAAGAAACTTTCAAGCAAACTTGAAAACAACGAAGAATATTCAAAGATGATGAAGGATATGGCTAAGGCTACTAAAAATCTTGACGAAAACTACAAGGCAATCGAAGAATTCGTAGTAGGCAAGACTCCAGAAGAAATCAAAGAAGTAATAGATTCAAACGAAAATGGCAAACCAGTAGATGCAGTAACTGGTGCAACCCTCAATAACACAGTAGGCTACCTAGAAGAAATCTATAAGGCTGCTACAAAAGAAGACAAGTAAATATTCTAAAAATAAGCTAGCAAGCAAATCATAAAGATTCCTTGCTAGTTTTTTTGTAAAAAAAATAGCCCCTAAGGGCTAAATTTTATAATACATCAATTTTATTTCTAATATCTCTCTTTAGGAAGTAAACACAGAAGGTGGAATTTATAAATTCACTTATTACAAAGGCCCACCAAGCTATATTTAGTCTGCCTGTTTTTGTAAATAGGTAAAATATAGGAAGGAGTATTATTACCTGTCTTAAGAAAGACTGGAAGATTGGAAACTTCCAATTGCCAAGGGCCTGGAAGACCCCACCTACCCCAACCACTGATGGGATAGAAATTATAAGGGATAGGGAAACTATCCTAACCATTGGTACACCAATCTCTCTCATGACATCAGTAGCAGCAAAGAGGTCGAAAATCTGATTGGTAAAGACCCACATAAGTATTATTGATAGGCCAACAATCGCAAAAGATGCTGTCATAGAAAGCCTGATTGCTTTTTTTATCCTCTCCTTATTTCTTGCTCCAAAGTTAAAAGAAACTATGGCAAGAAGGGCATTTGATATACCAAACATTGGCATAAAGGCAAAGGACTGGAGCTTAAACATAATACCATAAGCAGCTACTGCAGATGACCCAAACCCATATAGCATGGCATTCATAAAAAATAGGACAAAAGCACCGATACCACTCATTATTATTGATGGAAGGCCTATTGTAAATATTTGACTTAGGATATCTCCATGGAAGCGGAACTTGTGAAATTCAAAATTAACTTCCTTATTTTTATGGGTGTGGAAATAAACACCAACAAGGGCTCCACCCATTTGGCCAATGATTGTCGCAAGGGCAGCTCCCCTTACACCCATGGCTGGAAAACCAAGTAGGCCAAAAATCATGATTGGGTCAAGGATTATATTTATGATGGCACCTGTACCCTGAGTAATCATGGTGTAGACTGTGTTTCCTGTTGATTGAAGGGTCTTTTCAAAAAATATCTGAAAAAATACCCCGCCACAAAATATCAAAACAGTAGATAAGTATTCCTCTGTATATCTAATTATCTCCGGATCTTTGGACTGGCTACTTGCATAAAAGGATGTAAAAAATATAGCAAATAAAACAAATATTCCTGCCGCAAGTACCGCTAAAATCAAGCCGTGAGTTGCCATTTGGCCTACCCTTTTCTTATCATTCATTCCTAAATACCTTGAAATAAGGGCTGCAGATCCTACTCCTATACCAACTGCCACAGATATCATTATATTCTGGACCGGAAAACACAAGGATACTGCTGTTAGGGCCTTTTCAGATAGCCTTGCCACAAATATTGAGTCGACCAGGTTATAAACTGATTGGACCAAAAACGAAATAATAATCGGCAAAGACATAGAGAAAAGAAGCTTGCCAACAGGCATGGTCCCCATTCTGTTTTCTGTAACTTTTGTTTCGCTCATAAAACCTCCTTTTGTTTTCTTTACAAGATAAAGAGATAGCCGCATTTTTTTGCTTCTATCTCTTCAAGCTTAGTCAAATAATTCTTTTTCTTGCCTTTTTAGGGCTTCTTTAACTTTCAAACTTCTCATAAAACCATCATCCATCTTGTTTATGATGTGGATGGCTGAGTTATCATTTCTTTCTTTCTTGTCAAACTCTTCTAATAGTGAAGGATCTACATGGCTTCTTGCCACATCCTTGTTGATAGCTGTAAGCATAAAAGGCCTTTTGGTCCTCTCGCTAACAGATTTGCCTAAAATTAAATCATCTGTAGCTATCTTTATGAGATTGACCCCGCCTAGGGTTGAATAATAGAAGGTCCTGCCTTGTCTAATATTCATCTCCAGGATATAAATCTTACCACTTTGGCTATCTTTTTTAAAGTCTAAATTGAAAAGACCCTCATAAGATATCTTAGTCACAATTTCCTCTGCTAGGTCATACATAGCTTTTTCGTCATGGTCAACCTGGACTAGGTGGTTGCCTACCCACATAGGACGCATGTCTGATAGGAGATTTCTAGCTAGTACCATTGATATAGACCCATCCTTTGCCCTATATCCGTTTAGGGAATATTCGCTACCCTGGCCACCGTGGATAAATTCTTGGACAATGACATGGCCTTGGTAGTCACTGTCGTAGATATTTTCTAAAACATCTAGGGCTTTTCTTTTATCCTTTACATGGTAGCCTTTTTGCTTAACTTTTATATCGCTTGCTATGAAATCATCATATTCATCAGCCTTTAGGAAAAGCTCGCCATCAAGGTCTAGGTCCTTCCAATTATCCCTTGCTGCCCTAAAGGTCTTAGGGTATGGTAGGCCAAATTTTTTCAAAAGCTTGTAAAATTCAGACTTTTTGATTAGTTTAGCAGCTTCTTCTGGATTTGGATAAGGAACTCGATAAGAAAAGTCAAGCTTATCTATATTTCTTAGGAGCAAGTCTACATAATGCTCTGTTGGGGCGAAGAAGATAAAATCTTCCTCATCCCTTTCCTTAGCCAAATCATTTAGGGTTTTGACAAAGACCTCATCATCTGATGAAAAGTCCTTTGCTGTATATATATCTGCTATTTTTGACTTATAGAAGGGCACAAGGACTGCAGATCCTGCGACTATTGGCTTTTTGCCATAGGCCTCATAAAAGGACCTGGCCACCGAGTAGGAGTTGTGGTCTGTGCCTAGGATTATAGCATTATAGGTCATATTAATAGATAGATTCCCTTGATTTTTCATCTCTTTCCTTAGAAATTTGTGAGATGAAGTCTTCTACTTTGACATCTTTAGTTTCTTCGCCGTCTCTGTTTCTTACAGTTAGTAGGCCTGATTCGATTTCTTTTTCGCCTACTACTAGCATGTAGTTTGCTCTCATCATTTGAGCAGCCCTAATCTTATAGCCTACTCCCTCGCTTCTTGCGTCTACATTTACCCTAAAGCCAGCTTCTTTGATTTTGTCTGCTAGTTCATTTGCCTTATCTGCAAACCTATCTGCTACAGGGATGATTGTTACTTGTCTTGGGTTAATCCAAAGTGGGAATCTTCCTGCAAAGTGTTCTGTTAGGACACCGATAAATCTTTCGACAGAACCAAGTAGGGCCCTGTGGAGCATTACTGGACGTTTTTTAGAACCATCTTCATCTACATATTCTAGGTTGAAGTTGGCTGGTAATTGGAAGTCAAGCTGGATTGTACCACATTGCCATTCTCTCTTAGCAGCATCTAGTAGGTGGAAGTCAATTTTTGGACCATAGAAGGCACCATCGCCTGGGTTTATTTGATATTCTATATTTCTTTCTTCAAGGGCAGCCTTTAGTTGGTCTTCAGCAAAGTCCCAATCTTTGATATCTCCCATGAAGTCATCAGGTCTTGTAGATAATTCTATTGTGTATTTAAAACCAAATGTTGAGTAAAGAAGGTCTGCTAGGTCAATCATTTTGTAAACTTCTTCTTTGATTTGGCTTGGAAGACAATAAACGTGTGCATCATCTTGAGTGAATGTTCTTACCCTAAATAGGCCGTGAAGAGTACCTGAAAGCTCGTGTCTGTGAACTTGGCCAAATTCTGCAAGTCTTATTGGTAGGTCCCTATAAGAATGTTGGTTAGATGCATAAGTTAAGACTGATCCTGGGCAGTTCATTGGCTTGATTGCGTAATCTTCATCATCTATTTTTGTAAAGTACATATTTTCCTTGTAGTGGTCCCAGTGGCCTGATTTGTGCCATAGGGCCTCATTTAGGATAAGTGGTGTTTTAATTTCTCCATAACCATTCTTATCAAGAACACCCCTCCACCAATCAAGGAGTTCATTCATTAGAATCATGCCGTTTGGATGGAAGAATGGGAAGCCTGGTCCTTCTTCATGGAAGGCAAATAGGTCCATTTCCTTGCCAATCTTTCTGTGATCACGTCTTTTGATTTCTTCTTGTAAGAGTTCGTATTCTTCTAATTCTTTAGCCTTTTCAAAAGATATACCGTAGATTCTTTGAAGCATGGCCTTATCAGAATCTCCTCTCCAATAAGCACCTGCTATAGCCTTAAGCTTGATTGCCTTAATTTTCTTTGTTGATACAAGGTGTGGTCCCCTGCAAAGGTCTGTGAAGGCATCGCCCATCTTATAAAGAGTGATTAGTTCATCAGCTGGTAAATCTTCTATAAGCTCAACCTTATAGTCTTGGCCCTCTTCCTTAAAGAGCTTAAGGGCTTCATCTCTTGAGACTTCAACTCTTTCTAGCTTAAGGTCTTTTTTGGCAATCTCTTTCATCTTCTTTTCAATTTTTTCTAAATCTTCTGGAGTAAATCTGTGTTCTAGGTCCATGTCGTAGTAGAAACCATCAGCTATGGCAGGTCCTATAGCAAATTTTGTCTCAGGCCATAGCTCTTTGATAGCTGCAGCCATGACATGGCTTGATGTATGCCAGAAGATTTCCTTACCTTCTGCATCTTCAAATTTAACAACTCTAAAGTCGCTATCTTCATTGATAGGCTCTTCATAGCCCATAACTTTTCCATTTACAACAGCACCGACTGCTGCCCTATAAAGTCCTTCAGAGATATCCTTTGTTACATCTCCTACCAAGACTCCACTTTCATATTCCTTAACTGATCCGTCTGGTAATTTAATTTTAATCATAATTTTCTCCTTATTTTTCAGATAGGCCCAAAATCAAAAAATCCTGATACCCCAAAGGGATATCAGGACGAAAGATTCGTGGTTCCACCTAATTTTAAACTCATTGAAAGCCTTATCGCAGCCATACGTCATGCTTATCTCACATGAAACTCAGGGTTGGTAGTGAATAAATTTATCAAAGCCTTGCACCTTCCGGCTCCTCTCTGTAGGTAAAATCTTATCCAAAGTCCCTTCATAGTCTAATATATGATTTCATTTTACTCAAAAGGAAAAAATTTGCAAATTATTTTAATAAAACTAAGATTATTTTTTCATAATCTTTCTAAACCTTTCATATGGATTTAAAAGCTTCAAAATTTCTTCACATTATAGTATAATTGTATTATATATAAGAGAAAGGTAGAAATATGAAAAAGGTATTAATAACTGGAGGATGCGGCTACATAGGTAGTCATATAGCAGTAGAACTTTTAGCCAAGGACTACGGAGTTGTAATTTATGATAATCTCATAAATTCTTCAACTATAGCCCTAGATAGGGTCGAAGAAATTTCTGGCAAAAAGCTAACATTCTATGAGGCAGATGTTCTTGATAAGGATAAGCTCATAGAAGTCCTAAAAAATGAAAAAATAGACGTGGTAATCCACTGCGCAGCCCTTAAGGCTGTAGGAGAATCTGTTAAGAAGCCTCTAGAATATTATCATAACAACATCACAGGGACCCTCTCCCTCCTTGCAGCTATGAATGAAGTAGGATGCAAAAATATAATCTTCTCATCATCAGCCACAGTATATGGAGACCCAGAAGAGGTACCTGTAACAGAAGACTTCCCAAAAGGCGAATGCACCAACCCTTACGGCTGGACTAAGTCAATGATGGAACAAATCATGACTGACCTTTACACATCAGATCCTTCTTGGAAGGTAGTATTACTCAGGTACTTTAACCCAATCGGAGCCCACAAGTCAGGAAAAATTGGAGAAGACCCACAAGGCATTCCAAACAACCTCCTCCCATACATCGCCCAGGTAGCAGTAGGAAAACTTGACTATTTAAGAGTCTTTGGTGATGATTATGATACAGTCGACGGAACTGGAGTTAGGGATTATATACACGTAGTAGACCTTGCCAAGGGCCATGTCCTAGCTTGTGATAAGATAGATGAGCTAAAAGGTGTTGAGATAATAAATCTTGCCACAGGCAATGGCTACTCAGTCCTTGAGGTCCTAAGAGCCTTTGAAAAGGCATCTGGCAGAGAAATCCCTTACAAAATCGTCCCAAGAAGGGAAGGAGACATAGCAAGAACCTACGCAGATGCCTCAAAGGCCTACAGACTTCTTGGTTGGAAGGCAGAAAATGGAATCGATGAAATGTGCGAAGATTCTTGGAGATGGCAAAAAAATAACCCAAATGGTTATGAAGAAAAGGAGTAATAATGAAGACAAGTCTAGTGGTCCTTGCCGCAGGCATAGGATCAAGATACGGAGCAGGCATCAAGCAGCTAGCCAAGATGGATGAAAATGGTTATACAATCATAGATTATTCAATCTTTGATGCAATCGAGGCTGGCTTTGACAAGGTAGTCTTTATCATAAGGCGTGACATAGAAAAAGACTTCAAAGAAGTAATAGGCAATAGGATAGAAAAAATAATCGAAGTAGAATATGCCTACCAAGATATGAATCTGCCAGGAGGCTTTGAATCTCCAAAGGCAAGAACCAAACCTTGGGGCACAGTAGATGCAGTATTATCTACAAAGGGCCTTGTAAAAGAGCCATTTCTTGTAATAAATGCAGATGATTATTATGGCAAATCAGTCTTTAAAGACCTCCACGACTTCTTAGTAAAGACTCCTGCGGATCAAAATGGCAAGCTTCAAATCGCCATGGCAGGCTATAAGATTAAAAACACCCTATCAGACAACGGCACAGTCACAAGAGGAGTATCTTTAGGAAACGAAGATAACAAGCTAGTAAAAATCATAGAAACCCACGAAATCTCTTATGATAAAGAGACTAAGACCTTCTCATCAAAGGAAAATCTAGATTCTGACATCCTTAACCTAGAATCTTTAGTATCAATGAATCTCTGGGCATCCTTCCCTAAGTTTATAGACCTAGGCGAAGAGCACTTCATAAAATACCTAGAAAAAAACAAGGACAATCTTGAAAAATGCGAATACGTCCTACCAGAAATGATAGATGAACTAATAAGAAGTGACAAGGCAGAAGTAACGATAATCCCAACAAGCGAAAAATGGATAGGAATCACCTACAAAGAGGATTTGGCCCTAGCTCAAGAAGCCTTCAAAAAGATGCTAGATGATGGACTCTATCCAGAAAATATATGGTCTAAGTAAAAATAAATTTGAATTAAATTATAAGTGATATATAGTATTTGTGAAATTATAAAATTAATTAAGCAATCATTACAAAATAAACAAGGAGGCTAAAATGGCAGAAATAGTATTTGTAAGAATCGACGACAGACTTCTACACGGACAAGTTGCAAGAAGCTGGGTAAAAGAAGAAGGCGCTAACCTAATAGTAGTAGCAAATGATAGAGTAGCAGAAGATAGAGATACACAAAAGCTAATGAACATAGCTACCCCACTTTACGCTGACTCAAGATTTCTAAGCGTTGAAAACCTAATCGAAAAAATAAAAGATGACCACGACGGCAAAAAGGTACTAATCCTAGTAGAAGGCCCAGAAGATGCCCTAAAACTACTAGATGCTGGTCTTGATATCAAATCAATCAACGTAGGAAACATGAGAGAACTACCAGGCAAAGAAAAGGTAATCGACGATGTCTTTGTAGATGCTGAAGATAGATCAAACTTTAAGAAAATCCACGATAAGGGAGTTAAGCTTGACCTAAGAATCCTATCAAGTGATGAATCTTCTGACGAAAATCTATTATTTTAATTTTAAGGCCAATCCAAAAGGATTGGCTTTTTTGTGCCCATTTTAAGATGAAAGGCCCTCAAAAGAAGATTTTTCAAGCCTTTATGGTAAAATAAGAATAAGTTCAAGGAGGATATATGAGAAAAATTAAAAACTTACTAGCCCTAGGCCTATGTGTACTAGCACTTTCAGCCTGTGCTAAAAAAGAAAAGCCTAAGGCTAATGTAAAAAAAAATACAGAAAATAAGCTAGAAAGTGTCATGCTAAAAGATGACATAGGAGATGCTTGGCTTAAATACACCTTTATAGACAAAAATATAAAAGATGAAGACAAAGCCTTCGTTTTAAGCGTCCTAAGACTTGTCGATGAGAAAAGAAGCGAGGAATTTTCAAACCTTTTAGCCGATGATTATAGAAAGCTAATGGATAATGATAAGATTGCCGCATCCTTTAAACCGATAGATGACTACGGCCACATAGGCGGAATAAAGGCTATAACAAACGAAACAAGCGAGACTACAGATGATACCATAATAAGGGTAATAAGCATAAATGAAGAAGGAAGCTTGGAATTTATCTTAGTTAGGAATAAAGATGGCAAGCTTACAAATTATCAAATAAGCCCATATTCCTTCGAAAAAGAGCAAAAATACATGACAGAAAAATACCAAGACGAGCTCCAAAAGGCCAACAACCTAGTAAATTTAATCTACAACCAAAGAAAAGAAGAATTTGACCAGGAAACTCCAGATTTGGCAGATAAGGAAGAAATCTACCAAGCCTTACAAGAGGCCTTCGATGAAGCTGGCGAAATCACAGGCATGGAATACCAATTCCTATCAAACCCAAACCTTAAAGACCTAAAGGATAAAAAAGACATGGTAAATATCTTCATAACAGCAGTATCAAAAGATAAGGACAACCTAGAATTGCTCTTTGCCTTTGATCAGGAAGGTAAATTAAAATCCATAATCCTAAAACCTAACCTAGAAGCAGAAGAATAGAAAAAAAGTCATTGCACAAACCTAGCAAAAGCTAGACAGGCAATGACTTTTTTATTCCTCTTCTTTTTTATCTTCATCTTCCTTCAATTTTCGAATCCTACAGGCCTTAATCCTATTATCTTCCATATAAAGAATTTTGATCTCGTAGCCATTATAGATAATAGTCTCCTTGGCATCCTTTTCTGGAATATAGCCAAGCCTATCTATAATAAAACCGCCGAGCGAATCGTAGTTTTCATTTTCTTCATCTATATCAATTGGAATCTTCTCATTTAAGTCCTTGATACCAATAGAAGCCTTGACCACAAAGACATTCTTGTTATTAATCTTGATATCAGGAATATCATAGTCAAAGGAATCCTCCATATCTCCTACAATCTCCTCGATCAAGTCTTCCATAGTCAAAACTCCAGAAAATCCACCATATTCATCGATAAGAATAGCCATATGGATGTGGTTTTTTTGCATATCAGAAAAGAGCTTGTCAGCTTCAATCTTATCAGGAGCAAAATGAGCCGGTCTTAAGATATCTTTAATATTAACATCACTAAGGCCAACCTTAGTAGCCTCCAAAAGATAGTCCTTGGTATAGATAATACCCAAAATATTATCCACATCATCCTCATAAACTGGAATCCTATTGTGTCTAATTTTGACAAACTCCTCAAGGAAAGTCCTATCCTTATCATTAATATCAATCATAAAGACATCAGTCCTTGCAGTCATAATCTCCTCAGCCAGGATATCATCAAAACTCATGATAGAATGAATCATCTTAGACTCCATAGGTCGAATAATTCCCTGGTCTTCTCCAATCTGGACAATAGATTTAATCTGCTCGCCAGTAACTTCCCTTTGTATATCCTTAGCCTTAATCCCAAAAATCTTCATAATAAAATTGGTAATAAGGTCGGTAAACTTAACCAAGGGACTAGTAAGGAGAATAACAAGCCTAGCAAGGCCGCTTGCCCCTGAAGAAAGGGCCATAGGATTTCTAACCCCAAACCTCTGCGGAATCTTGTCTACAAAAATTATCTTAATAATGATATAGGCAATAATTGTAAAAAACAAAACAGAAGAATCTGAAATAAAGGAAGCAAGCAGAGACATATCCCTTATCCTCTTAGCCAAAAAGGCGAGGGTAGTAAGGGATAAAAAAGCATTAATCATAGCAAAAGACTGATTAAGCCTATCCTGATCGGTAACAAGCTTAAAAAGGCTAGCCGCCTTATCATCCCCTGACTCAGCCGCCTCCCTAAGCTTAGCTCCATTAAGGGAAATAAGCGAAGTATGTAAGCTAGTCAAAAATCCATTTAATAAAATTAATCCAATTGTAACTAAAATCGTAATCAAACTGTGGTAGGGCCCAGTTTCCATAAAAATCTCTCCTTATTGTAAAATAATCAATTACTATAACTATATCAAGTGTTGGGGCTAAAGTCAAAGGCTTGTTTTATCCAAGATAAATTATTTTAGGGGGCTTTCCCCTAAAACCCCTTTTTTATTATTTAATATAATAATTTTTCGCTTTATTATCCAAGATAATATTATTATAAGCTTTAATTCTTCGTTATTTTATCTCATAATGAATTATTTCTATATACAATTGAATCTTCGTCTCAAGGGGGAGCCCCAAGGAGCTTTTCTTTTAGTGATACAATATCATATGATATTTTTCTTCGTACCTTTATCTTTTATTAAATGATTGTCATCAAGCTGATGACTCCGCCAAAGGGGGAGGGCCAAGGACCCTTTCGCATGGGTCCTCATCGCCCTCCCCCTTACACCCCCTCTTCGTTACACCCCGCAAGCGACTCTTGCAGAGGGCAAACTGAAGATTGCCCATGGCAATCTTCTTTGTCAGACCTGACTGCTATTCATCCTTGTGCAAAATCTATTATTTCAAATCTCGTCAGCTAAAAATTTAGATTCACTTCACTTCGTTTCGTTCAACAAAATTTTCTTAACGCTTCCTTGATTTAAAATAATTTACGATTTTATTTATGAAAGTCTTAGTGCCTTTTTTCCTAGTTCCTCTTATTGCAATGTTTGCGAGAGCAAACGAGCCTTAAACCTATTATGACGTTAATATTCTCTCAGAATACAGTACCATTCTCCCAAGGTCGAGAGATTTTGTAAATGGAGATGCCGTTAAGAAAATCTCCTGACGCACGAGTAAAAATAAAAATTCTGTAACTACTAAGATGTAGAGTGTATACAAAACATAAATTTAGGCTAGATTGAGATTTTTAGGCATCGGAATGTCAAAATCAGTAAGGATATGGATAGCTAATACAAGGAATTTTGTCTACCAAGAGTGGCTTGCCGAAGGCAAGCTTCTGTTCATGCTCCCCGCTTTAGGGGCCGCCTGGGGGTGTAACGGGGAGGGGGTGCAAGGGGGAGCCCGATAAGGGACTATGGTACCCCCAAAAAGTTGTAGCTCAATTTCTTACAATACAAATATATTATAGATTGATGGTGGCCCTTTTCTATAGAAAAGGGCGATTTATCAAGATAATATACTGATTTTTTCTTTCGACCTA